>JAEZBX010000209.1 GCA_023412765.1 Bacteroidota bacterium | reverse complement strand
GGGAGTCTAACCGTGACAGGAACCAGCAGCAACACAACGCTGGTTCAAAACTCTTCAATAGTAATCGGTGGAAGCGGCGAAAATCGCACAGTAATTATTACGCCTGAGAATAACCAAAGTGGAACTTCTACCATAACCATTACCGTCGATGACGGAACAACCACAATATCAACCGATTTCGACCTGGTGGTCGCCGGAAATACGCCACCTACAATATCCGCGATAGCAAACCAGTCCACGGCACAAGATACACCGACTGGAGCCATTGCATTTTCCATCGGTGACGCAGAAACCGCCGCTGGAAGTCTTACAGTTTCTGGAGCATCAAGCAATACTACCCTGGTGCCTGTCACCGGTATTGTTTTTGGCGGAAGTGGCTCGAATAGAACTGTTACGATCACACCTGCCGCTGGCCAAAGTGGTACAAGTACGATAACGATTACCGTTGACGACGGGACTGATGATACTTCAACCGATTTTACTTTGACGGTAACGGCTGCGAATACACCACCTACGATATCGGCAATTCCAAATCAGTCAACACCCGAAGACACACCCACAGGTGCAATAGCGTTTACCGTTGGTGACGCAGAAACTGCAGCAGGTAGCCTGACCGTTACAGCGAGCTCAAGCAACACAACGCTCGTTCCGTCAGGGAACATTTCCCTTGGTGGCAGCGGAGCAAACCGGAACATAAACATTACGCCGGCAGCAGGTGAAAGTGGTACCAGCACGATTACGGTTACTGTCGATGACGGCACGGACGACACATCCGTAAACTTTACCCTGACCGTTACAGCGGTGAATTCACCCCCAACGATCTCAGCTATCAGCAATCAATCTACAACAGAGAATACCGCAACAGGGTCAATCGCGTTTACTGTTGGTGATCCAGACAACGCCGTTGGAACGCTGACAGTCTCGGCAACATCCAGTAACACAACGCTGGTGCCAAACGCAAATATCACTTTAGGTGGTGGCGGAGCGAATCGAACAATAGCACTAAGTCCGGCAACAAATCAGAGTGGGACAACAACCATTACCGTTACAGTCAGCGATGGAACGGCAACAGCATCGACTGATTTCACTTTAACGGTTACCGACGTCAATGAAACTCCTACAATTTCAGCGATCGCTGACCAGACTACGCCGGAGAATACTGCGACGGCTGCAATAGCTTTTACAGTGGGTGACGCAGAGACTGCCGCAGCCGACCTTACCGTTAGCGCAGCATCCAGCAACACCTCCCTGGTTCCCGTCGCGAACATCACTTTTGGAGGAAGCGGTGCGAACCGTACTGTCACAATTGAACCGGGAGGAAGTCAAAGTGGAACATCGACCATTACGATAACCGTGAGCGACGGAACAGCTACCGCTTCGACCGATTTCGTTTTGACAGTCGACGCGGTTAACGATGCCCCTACTGTTACACCAATCGTTGATCAGTCCACTGCAGAAAACACACCGACCCCTGCGATACCTTTTAGTATTGGCGATGCAGAAACGCCGGCGGCTAACTTGCTTGTTAGCGCTACATCAAGTGTAACAACGTTGGTCTCTAATGGAAACATTGAGGTTGGTGGAAGTGGTTCAGATCGTACTATTACCCTCACTCCCACCGCCGGGCAAAGTGGCACTACCGAAATAACTATCAACGTAAGTGACGGGACAGCGACTACATCAATTTCGTTTACACTTACTGTGAGTTCCGTCGATGATGCACCAACTATTACAGATATTTCTGATCAGACCACAGCTGAAGATGTAGCTACCGCCGCATTACCATTTACACTCGGGGATCCTGACACACCTATCGCAGATCTCGAAGTTACCGGTACCTCGAGCAACAAAACTCTTGTGCCCGATGCAAACATAGTCGTTGCTGGGAGCAACATTAGTCGCACCGTGACCGTTACGCCGGCCGCTGATCAATCCGGAACAACAACAATTACTATCACCGTCAGCGATGGCACGGCTACGGCTTCAACCAGTTTTGAGTTGACCGTTACCGCTGTAAATGATTCACCGGTCATCTCTGCGATTGCAAATCAAACTACGGACGAAAGCACTCCTACGCCTCCAATTGCTTTTACGGTCTCCGATGTGGATACACCAGCTGCTTCCCTTGTGGTAACAGGAACATCCAGCAACGAAACACTTGTGCCAAACGCGAATATTGCATTAGGAGGATCTGGTGAAAACCGAAACGTTGTTGTGACACCCGAAGACGGCCAGGGTGGTACTACAACGATAACTTTAACTGTCAGCGACGGTACTGCAACAGCAAGCCGTACGTTCAATGTTGTCGTAAGCTCTGTAAATGATGCTCCAACAATTTCAGCAATACCGGCGCAAAGTACTAATGAAGACGTTGCGACTGGACAAATCAGTTTTACCGTAGGGGACGCAGAGACGGCACCCGCTTCCCTTGTAGTCACAGGAAGTTCAAGCAACAAGACACTTGTGCCCGATGCTAATATCGCTGTGAGTAACGGTGGGGCCACACGTACAGTGGTGTTGACACCGGCGTTAAATCAATACGGTACAACTGACATCACACTCACCGTATCAGATGGAGGATCGTCAGCTCAGGCTACATTTCAGTTAACGGTAACCCCCGTCAACGATCCACCGATAATTGCTGCTCAAAAAACTTTGAATATCGAGGAGAATGCATCCATTACATTGACCCTCGCCGATTTCACAATTCAAGACCCAGATAATACTCCAGGCAGCATGACGCTGGAAGTGTTACCCAACAGCTTCTTTCAGGTAAATGGAAATACTGTAACACCGCCTTTGAATTTCAAGGGACAGCTAACCGTTTTAGTTCGAGTCTCCGATGGAGCACTTATCAGTCCGTTGTACCCTGTAATTATTAATGTTGCAGATGTCAACGATCCGCCAGTGATCTTAGGGCAAATCGAACAGAGAAAGCAGGTTAATACGCAGTGGACCATCCTGATTTCAGATTTGCGAGTGGAGGACCCAGACGAAGATGATAAGGATAACCTTGTAGTGACTGCCCTGCCTGGCGATAATTATAGCGTCGGAGGAACCAATAGTGCTTTGATTACTCCAACAACCGATTTCTTGGGAGAGTTAGAAATACCCGTAGTTGTAAGCGACGGTAAAGCGACGTCGGAGCCCTTCATTATGAAGGTAACGATCTTCCAGCCTGGGTCGGAGCCAACTATTACTGGCCATGAATCACTCATTATTAATGAAGATACACCGTACGCCCTAAAGATTCTTGATTTGACAATAAGTGACGCCGATACTGATTATCCAGACGGATTTTCTATGAGTATCGAGGGTGGCAACAACTACACGGTCGAAGGAAGAACAATTACCCCAGCATTGAACTTTAACAATGACTTTCTGATAGTACCTGTGAACGTCAATGATGGCACTTTTCCGAGCAATACCTATAATGTTCAAATCTTTGTAAGGCCGGTTAACGATCCGCCGGAGATCACCGCCATGGATACTACTACGATGTTTTATGAGCCAGGGTCAGGGCCGGTACCCATTACTGAAACTTTTGATGTTATTGATGTTGATAGCGAGTTTTTGACGCTGGCTGAAATAAGTCTGATCGACCCCTTCTATAGCCCCGACAATGATGAGCTCATTTTTGAAAATAGTGACAGTTCGCCTATCCGTGGAATTTATGACGCGGAGACCGGCCAATTATCACTGGTAGGCTATGCTACCAAAGAGGATTATATTGCTGCGATTAAGTCCATCCAGTATAATTATCGTCTTACCACTGACATTAACGGAGAACCTTCACAAATATCTACTGAGCCCAAGATACTTGAAATCCGATTGGGCGATGGAGAATTTACCAGTGAGCCACGTTCTCGTAAAATTGAATTGGAGACGCTCGTTGATCTAGACATCGCGAACACCTTTACACCCAATGGCGATTTAACAAATGATACCTGGGCCATTGAACCTTTGCAGAGGTCCGACCGATTTACCAAAACTGTTGTCAAAGTTTACAACAAGAAAGGTTTGCTCGTTTGGGAAACCATTGGATTGGACATTGAAAACAGGTGGGACGGAACATACAATGGTGAATTACTTCCGCCGGATACTTATTACTATACAATCGACCTTAATCTTTCTTTCATCAAGAAGACCTACAAGGGAGCAGTTATGATACTTCATTAAGCACCCGGTATTCCCGAAAACGTTGCCAATTTTAGAATAGATGGGTTGAATTGAACCCTGTTATTGGAAAAACACGTCAATTTCTAGTTTCTAAAGATTAATTTATCCCCCCTCTTGCGAAATAGTTGACCTCTATTAATTTCGCGTCTGAATTTTTATGTTCCGGAATACACCAATCTTTGAAGTAGGAGCTGTTGGAAGTGTATTTCGAACTAGCCCAAGGAATTTTCTTTTTCATAAAATAAACCGAACCTGAGAACCACCTAATGAAAACAGCTCTACGACCATTCTTTTTACTGTTACTCATCTTCTTTATTCCAGCTTCAGATCTTTTCGCACAAGACGCCGAGATTCCCATTGATACGGGAACGGCAGCGTGGATGCTTACATCGACAGCCCTTGTGCTGCTCATGATCCCAGGGCTTGCCATGTTTTATGGCGGACTTGTTCGAACTAAAAATGTTTTGGGCACCATGATGCATAGCTTCACCGCTATGGGTATCATGACCATCCTCTGGGTTGTCTGCGGATACTGCATGGCCTTCGGATCAAATGTATTGGGAGGATGGTTTGGTTGGAATTGGGATTATTTTCTGTTACAAGGAATTGACGAAGTTATACTCGAAGCTGGTATACCGGAATATGTGTTCTCCATGTTCCAGGCAAAATTTGCAATCATCACACCAGCGCTTATTGCCGGCGCCTTTGCCGAAAGAGTTTCGTACAAAGCATACTGCCTCTTCATTGCAATATGGGGATTGATTATATACAATCCATTGTGCCACTGGGTCTGGGCATCCGACGGATTCCTTTACAACCTGGGGCCTAAGGGCGCGATCGATTTTGCTGGTGGAACTGTGGTTCACATCTCAGCCGGTGTTAGTGGACTTGTCGCAGCAATTTATCTTGGTGCAAGAAAAGGATTCCCCCACCTTCCAATGCGCCCCAGCAATCTGGTCATGACCTTGATCGGCGCCGGACTATTGTGGGTTGGCTGGTTTGGTTTCAACGCCGGAAGTAGTATATCTAGTGGACTAGCAGCAGCACAGGCATTGACAGCAACTCAAATTGCAGCAGCAGCTGGTGCCATCGCGTGGGTGATCATCGAAGGATTACACCAGGGAAAAGCCACAGCCTTAGGATTTGTCAGCGGTATCCTGGCCGGTTTAGTAGCTATCACACCTGCAGCAGGCGTTGTTCAACCAGGCGGAGCCATGGCGCTGGGCGTACTCGCTACGATCTTCTGCTACCTGGCTATCATTATGAAGCATAAATTTGGTTTTGACGACACCCTGGATGCATTCGGAATTCATGGAATCGGCGGAATTGTCGGCGCTATTTTTCTCGTCTTCTTTATTCGCGATAGCTGGATGGCAGACGCCGCTTCCATCGCGGGTGGAAGCTGGTCTGTATTTCAGCAGTTAGGTATCCAGGCGCTCGCTGTTTTGATGGCAGTTGCTTATGCTGCCTTCGGGACGTTGTTGATACTCGTTGTTTTGAATAAGCTTATTAAATTCCGTTCAAATAGCGAAGCTGAAATGAAGGGCTTGGATAATTACTATCATGGCGAAAGAGGCTACGGCATGATCAACCCAAGTTAATCAATCAGCAAAAAACAATTGAATCAGAATACCATGAAGCTAATCATCGCAATAATAAGAGAAAATCAATTGGACCAAGTCCGGGAAGCCTTGATCGAAGCAGGCATTTCACGAATAACAGTAAGTCACGTATCGGGTCACGGAAGAAGCAAGACGGAAGAAATATATCGCGGTCAGATTGTTGTGCCGAATCTGGTTCCTAATGTTCGCCTTGAAATCGCTGTCAACGACGAATTTGTAGATGCAACATGTAACGCTATCCTTAACGCTACAAAAGCGAATGACAGCGGCATGATCGGCAGCGGCAAAATTTTTGTCCAGCCACTTGAAGAGGTTATAAGGTTAAGAACAGGAGAGACAGGAAGCGAAGCGATTTAGGTTGGCAGGGCTAATTCGGTTCGTATTTGAACACTGAATATCGAACAAGGAATAACGAATATCGAAGTGCGCTCGATCCACGGTTCACTGTTAACAACGAATCCTAATTGTCAAGTTGGAGAAGGGATAGGTATATGGTGGGGAGGTATAGGGTATAGGGTATAAGGGTATAAGGGTGTCGAAATTAACAAGTCGATAATTGGCTCCGCCAGGAGCCTCCTATTTGTAGCACAATCCGTGGATGAGAACGCAGGCTCCGCCAGGAGCCTCCTGTTTGTAGCACAACCCGTGAATGAGAACGCAGGCTCCGCCAGGAGCCTCCTATTTGTAGCACAACCCGTGAATGAGAACGCAGGCTCCGCCAGGAGCCTCCTAAAAATTGCAATTTACATCCATACCGTTGTTCAAATCGTTTCCCGTTAAGAGCGATCATTCGTCATTCGTACCGATAGCTTCGGTATTCAATATTCCTTGTTCGGTGTTCATCACCTACTCAATAACTTTAATCAACATGCCCTTCTCTACCCGATCGGAAAGTTCCATTCCGTTCAGGGTTGCAAGCTCGCCGATTCGTTTATCGCTGACACCATATGCTTTCAAAGCTTCGGCAAGCAGTCCATTTCTCTGCACTGTCTTCACCCGAATTCTTTCTGGTTTCTTATTGATCTTTTCAGCATCCGTCAAGTTGCTGAACCGCGTCATCGAACCCTTGAATGTTGTAACGTAGCTGTTAAAACCTTCCGGCAGAGACGCGCCAATCATTGCATAGATATGTTCGCCATGACTGATGACATAAATTAGGGTGCGCAAACTTTGTTGTTGTTGCTCGTTAACCTGATCTGCAACCATAACAATTGTCTCAAGTCCATTCGTCTTTGTTTTTTCAGATTCGACTAAACTAAGCTGGTAATTCTTAAGGATCGCTTGTGCCGCCGACTCCAACGACTGGCCTGGAGCAAGCGTAAGCAACATCATAGCCTTTCCATCAGGCGAAGCCATCTGAACCTGTTGGGGAGTATTTTGAAAAGTCCATGATTGAGGAAGTGGAAACTGAAACTTTAGTACAGGGTGATAAAATACTCCACTCTCAACGAATCCCTGCTTTGGATCTTCACCGTAAACAATACCGTCGATCATTTTGAGATAGCTGTCGCGGTTAATCTTCAAATCAGCAGCCTTCGTTTTTTTTCTCCAATCTTCAGCGAGCTTCGCGACCTTCCCTTCTCTGTCAGCCGGGTCGGGATGAGTAGACAAAAATGTAGGTACCTCCTCTCCTCCTGACTGTGCCGAAAGCCGGTCAAGAGTTTGAAAAAAACCAGCCATTTCGCGCGCGTCATAATTTATTTTTGTTGAGTACTCGACACCTAACCGGTCTGATTGGCTTTCAGCGTCGCGTCCAAATTTCAAAAACAAAACACCGATTCCGGTCTGAGCAAGGTCTGCAAACTGTGCGAACTCCGGTGACAACACCATCCCGGCGACTAGTCCAATCTGGGCGAGCATCGCATTACTATATTGTTTCGCTGAGTGTCGGGCGGTAATGTGACCAATCTCATGTCCTAGAACCCCGGCAAACTCTGCTTCGTTATTGAAATGCGCCATGATGCCACGGGTAAAATATACGTAACCGCCAGGTACTGCAAACGCATTGACTACTGGCGAATCAACAATCTTGAATTCATACTTCAAATTACTCCGATGTGAAATCGCAGCCATCTCCTGCCCTTTCTTCTCAATAAATTCCTGAAGTTGCTTGTCTTCATACAGGCCAAAAAAGTTAATAATGTCAGGGTCCGATTGCTGTCCCATAGCAATCTCTTGACTTTCGGACAAAAGCATAAAATCTCGCTTTCCTGTTACTGGGTTTTTAGCGCACGAAGCAAACAAAAATAAAATTGCTACCGCGCCTACACGTTTGATAGTAGTTTTCATAGGCTCCTAGATATTGAAGGCATTTTACTTTTATGAAAAATCGCGCCAGAGATAAAACCACGCTACGGCCTGAGATTCATTCTTCGCGTAGACATCGATAACTGATGGATTTTATTTTCACCCAATACGAATGGGGTTCGAATTCCACAAATTTTCGTGGACTATTATCCTCAGTCAGCCCTTCTTCTTAAACTTATCGCTCCACCGATTAGCTTCTGCCTGCCTTTGAATACTTCCTGAGGAAATCGCCTCCGCTAACCGCTTATTCATCTCGCCTTTTGAAGTGAGATGGTAAGTATTACAATTATCACAAAAGTAAACTCCTACCGGACCCCCGCTCCCCTTGTAGTCGTATGTCTCCCATGCCGCAATAAGCGCATCTTCAGCAGCTGATTCTGTCTGGTACATCTTCTTTTTGGTTACACACCTGACCATTTGGAAAAATACTTGATAAAAATGGCCCGCGAATCATTGGACGTGGCCCAAAATCCCTTTAGTGTTATAAATTTACACGCTTAAAATTATTGTTATGAAGAAAGCAGAAATACACACCAAAAAAGGTGTTATGAAAATCGAGTTTTATGAGGAAGATGCGCCCAATACTGTAAATAATTTTATAACTCTTGCAGAGAAAGGGTTTTATGATGGTCTCATTTTTCACCGCGTGATTCCAAACTTTGTCATCCAGGGCGGATGTCCAAATGGAATTGGAAATGGTGGCCCAGGTTATCACATAAAATGTGAATTGACTGGCAAAAATCAGTACCATGATCGCGGTGTATTATCAATGGCCCACGCAGGTCGCGATACAGGTGGATCACAATTCTTCATCTGCCATACCCGTGATACAACCAAACATCTGGATCGGAATCACACAGTATTTGGAAAAGTTTATGAAGGCCTCGAGGTAATCGATTCTATTCGTCAGGGTGACGCGATGGATAAAGTGGTCATTATTGACGACGAAACTAAGTAACGATCAGGCTACGCTCCTTCGTAGCCTGATCGCATTCTAATGGACTAGTGTCCATGATTTTTTTACCGCAATGACGCAAAGGCGCAAAAGGTGTTGTTAATGGAGGTCACTTAAGACCTCCAGCTCTAGTCTTCATCGCATATTGAGTGACTAGTGAACGGTCCGACAGGCCGCAAAGCCAGCTGCCTTGCGGCACGGCAATGTATCACTACATCAAACAAAGTCTTCTCCGGTCCAATCGATCCTTATACCTTATACCTTATTCCTTATTCCTTATTCCCTATTCCCTTTTTCCAACTTCACAAAGT
>JAEZBX010000181.1 GCA_023412765.1 Bacteroidota bacterium | reverse complement strand
AAAAACTTCCGCAGGCGATTGCTCTGTCTGGAGTGTAAGTTTAAAATTGTTTGTTTCCATTGTAGAATATTTAGAGTTTTTGTTATTCAGAGGATCCATTTACCGTCATCAATTAGACGCTTAAATCTTGTTAGCGATAGCAAATGTATCGGCTAAAGCCTGGTGCAGGAGGGTGTGAATTAGACATTCTGCTGGGTGTATTTGGCCATGCAAGAATGAGCGAAAGTCGAAATAATTCACATTATCAGAATTACTGCTGACAAGCTGTTGTCAGTTCATGGCCTTAGCTTTACTTCATGGAATTTAAACAGCAAGATCATGCAACAACTTACGTTATTTAGCAACTATCCTACGGCGCGTCCTACCCGCCTTGGTGTAAGGGTTCGCAAGCGCCAGGAGGTGCAACATTTGGACTTGTGGTCACAGGAGGGAACTGCAGAAAAAGAGATGGCGCTTTTCTTTCTTGATATTCGAAATTTTACGCGTTTTGTTGAACGACATCGAGCAACCGATGTGGTACATGTTATCAGAAAAGTATTTTCGCAGTTTCAGCACATTATCCGCGTTTACCACGGTAGAATTATTGAGACAACAGGAGATGGTTTGTATGCTGCCTTCGGTTTTAATTCTTCTGTTACAGAAGGAGTAAATACTGCGGTCGAAGCAGGTTTTGCAATCCTAAAAGCCCTTGAAAATCTTAATAAGAGTTCATTTGAAAAGAATTTACAACAACGCATGGAAGTTGGGATTGGCGTACATGTGGGAAAGGTAGCGACGGGTAGCCTGCAGTTGGGGTCCAAATCGCACTTCATTGTAATGGGACAAGCGGTAAATATTGCGTCGCGACTGCAAGCTGCCACAAAAGAACTGAACAATAATTTTATTGTGTCTTCCAGGGTTTACAATATGCTTTCAAGTCGCCAGGAAAGTGAAGCTGTGAAAATCAGCCTGAAAGGTGTCAGTGATCCGTTAGAAGTGCATTTTGTAGGAAGAGCGTATGATACTAAAGTGGCATAGCCTTCCATGTTGTCGCAAAATATTTATGAGCACTTGTTGGCAAAAACCAATGCTGTTTTAGCGAGATATGCTTATCCGTACAACGAATCTTTTACATTAATCACAACACATCCCTTCTTTTGACCACTCTGTACGTAGGCATGCGCCTCTGCAGTTTTGTCGAGGGGATATGTTCGGTCGATCCAGGGTTTGATCTTGCCAGTAGCGATAAGGTTAGATAGATGAGTTAAATCTTCAGTGGTTTCAGCTGCAAACTGAAAGATTGTTTTCTTTTTGCTCGTTAAGGATGTCAATATGGTACGCGACATTCTACGCGGGCCGGTATTTGCCATTAGGTAAACACCATTTTCAGTTAAGGCGTTGATGCAATCTGAGTAGGAACTCTGATAAACCGTGTCGAAAATAATATCATACTTGACACCATTTCTAAGATAAGGGCCGCGGGTATAATCGATCACATGATCTGCACCAACTTCCTTAAGCATTTCCAGCTTGGAAGTGCTATCAACCGCTGTTACCTCGGCGCCATAATATTTCGCCAACATCACACCATAAGAACCAATTGCTCCACCGCCACCAATAACCAATATTTTTTTCCCATTGCGACAGTTTCCTTTCCTGAGAAAATGCAGTGCGTTAATTCCGCCTACGGGAATAGTGGCTGCTTGTTCGAAGCTTACATTCGCTGGTTTAATGGCAAGTGGGCTGGATCCTGGTCGACAGATGTACTCGGCATTTGCGCCCATACCCATTCCACTTGACCCAAAGACTTCATCACCAATTTTAAAGCGAGTCACATTTTTTCCCACTGATTCGACAACCCCTGAAAGTTCCATACCAGGAATAAAATTTCGCGGTCGTGAATAGCCCATATACAACCGCATGGGTATGCGCGTCCATAATGGTAACGTCAGGCTACGAAGCTCGCAGTCGCCCATAGTTACAGTCGACGCCATAATTTTTATTAGTATATCATCATCGCCCGGGACAGGCTTTGCAACCTCCTTTAATTGAAGTACCTCGGGAGGTCCATAGTCAGTACATACGATAGCTTTCATACTGCGACAATAAAGACGGTGTGATGACGGTTTTGTTACACAAATATTCCCTTATTGTTGACCAGACAGCGGTACCATTGTGGCAGAAAGATCTGGGTCGGGCATGTCTTTGTCGAATGGATACATTGGCCGTGTAATGCGTTTAAAGTCAAGGCGCTCCAGATCCTGGTCCACACCACCTGGCGTCAATGCCATTATCCAATCTGCGCGCATATCATATAACTCAGGAACCAGGTATCCGATTTTCACTACCACAATATCACTTTCGCGCGGGTTCAATCCCAATCTTGTAAAGTCCGCTTCATAGTGATATGGCTTCCGCTTTTTTGTTACGATCACATTTACACTCCCAATTTGAACGACTACTTCAGTTTCAGCATGCTGATCTCCATGCTCGATGGCTTTCACGGTTCCAACCAATCTGACGGGCGGCGCATACCTGTTATCAATAGCTGCTCCTGCATATCCGTCCACCTTCCCTCCGACTCCTGCCTCTACAGCTCTGGCAACAAATTCAGCTCCGGGAATAGAAGCATATATTAATGATGGACCCTTGGACGACTTAAACTCAGGACGTGCAAGAATTTCTTTCAGTGTCCAGGTAACATCTCCCGCACCACCAGCCGTTGGGTTGTCTCCCATATCGCTGATCATAAACGGGTGTTTGTCGCTACGTATCGCCATATCGAGACTTTCTTTTAGCGAAGCTACTGGCGCGATAAATTCAAATTGATGTCTCACATCCCAAAAAGCAGCGGCAAGTTCTTCTGCAGATTTTTTCACCGCATCGCTATCATCACCGGTAGTCATCACCACGGCATGATTGCGAGGCTCATCAGCCCATGCATATCCAATCCAAATCGCGGCATCCACAACTCCAGGTCTACTGGCAGCAGGTGCTACCCTGGCATATAAACTTTTTCCGGGATCTACGCGTGTACTCGTCTTCTCGCCTGGCAACAGTATCGGAACCTTTACATATGCTTTAAATGGTGGTTTGCCGCTTCTCTTTTCAATTCGTTCAATCAAATTAGACACAGCTCTTCTATCAGACTGTACAGCATCTTCGTGTGGTGCCATACGATAGCAGGTAATAAGGTCACTGTTTTCTGCCAATCTCAAGGAAACATTACCGTGGAGATCCATCGATGTTGATATGAGGGTTTCATATCCAACAACTTCCCTTATACGTTCTATCATATCGCCTTCAGGATCATCGAGGCCAACAACACTCATAGCCCCGTGTATATCGAAAAAGATTCCATCGTAGGGAAGATTCTTTTTTAATCCATCCAGCATCTTAGTCATGAGCGACTCATAAGCTTCGCGGGTAACAATACCTCCGGGCAGCGATCTTCCAATGAGGATCGGAATCCACTCCGCCTTTTTGAAAAGGATTGAGTCAGGTGCCAGAAAGTTATAAGAGGATAGAATTGTGTCCCCGATCCTTGCGTGAAATGCTTCCTCATGTGTTTGAGCAGGTGAAAATGTGCTTGATTCTATGGCAAGTCCTGCAATAGCTATGCGTGGGATTTTCTTTTTCTCATTACAGGCTACAGTAATTAGAAACAACAGCAGGATAAACCGGTGATTTTTTTTCATTTTGTAAATTAACTATTCTTCTTAGTCAGATTTATCATGAGTCATAAAAATAAGGAATAAGGAGTAGGGAATAAGGGATAAGGTAATAGAGGTATAGAGGTATAGGGTATAGGGTATAAGGTCAACACGTTATACCTTATACCCTATACCTTCGCCTTATTCCATACTCCTATTCCCTATTCCCTCCATACCAAGTCAATAAATATTACCCAACCCTACCTATTAACATATAACTCCTTTATATTCAAAGCGCGATTTAATTCTATTCATCCAACCTATGGCGAACCCAATTTCTACAACCGCCTATTATACCCTCGGTGTTCGTTCGTGGGATGCAACCCGTCCCAAGCCGGCATGCGGCGATACGTTTGCTAAATATTTTATGAACGACGAGGCCCAGGCTATCTGGGAAAAGTTCAAGGAATTCACAAGACCGAACATCAGCAATGCGTCGCGCCATGCGATAATAGACAATTATCTCCGGGAAGCTTTACAAACCACGCCGGATGCAACTATAGTAATTATTGGCGCAGGCTTTGACACAAGAGCATTTAGAATTAATGGAGGGCGATGGATTGAATTAGACGAGCTCCCCATTATCAGTTACAAGGATTCAGTACTACCTGCATCAAAAGCTTCTAATTCACTAACTCGCATAGCCATCGACTTTTCGCAGGAATCAATTCAACAGAAGTTGTTTCCCTTCGCCACGAAGAAGAAAACACACGTTGTTGTAGAGGGTGTACTCATGTACCTCGACAATAGGCAACGCAAAAATCTCTTGCACGCTATAAAGGAAATATTTCCAGACCACGTGGTGTATTGTGACCTGATGACCAAAACGTTTTTCGATAAATATAGCAAAGAAATACATGACACGATCCGATCACTTGGCGCAACATTTACTGAATTGAGTGATTACCCGGAGGGGCTGTTTCTTGATGATGGATACCACACCATCTCGAAAACCTCAATTGCATTATTCGCATCACAACATGGTGGCCTGGGGTTGCCAGCGTTCCTCATGCGCATCCTGATGAGACCGCTTATGAATGGATATAACATTTGGCGATTTGAAAATTTGCAATGACAATTGTTACAGTTTGTGTCCCGTCAACGGTTAGACTAGATGACTTTTCCTTTAGCCGCTGAAACTAAAAAGCATTTATAAATCCACGTATCACATGAAAACCAGCGTTGCGCTTTTCCTTCTATTGCTCCTCTCTGCCGGATGCAAGGCACAAAATCCCCAGGCTGAAGTTGATATGGCAATTGCTGCCATGATTAAACCCGAGAGTGGTGGGGCGACAGTTGCAGTAGCGCAAGGCAACAAGATACTCTTCAGTAAGGGATACGGCTTAGCCAATGTCGAGTATAATATCCCTAATTCGCCAAAAACTATTTTTCACGTTGCTTCAGTGTCGAAGCAGTTTACAGCATTCGCCATCGCGTTGCTGGCAGATCAGGGAAAAATATCACTTGATGATGACATCAGAAAATATCTGCCGGAACTGCATGACTTCGGTAGCAAAATTACAATCAGACACCTGGTACATCATACCAGCGGCCTCCGAGACCAATGGAATTTACTTGCGTTGGCCGGATGGCGTCTAGATGATGTTATCACCAAAAGCCAGGTGCTAAGGTTGATCAGTCACCAGGACGAACTCAATTTCAAACCGGGAGATGAGTTTTCATATTGTAACACAGGCTACACGTTGATGGGCGAAATTGTAAGTCGTGTTACTGGAAAAAGCTTTGCTGAATGGTGTGCTGAGAATATTTTCAAGCCTTTGGAAATGAATCACACTTTATTTTACGACGATCATGAAAAGATAGTCAGAGACCGGGCGTACTCTTACAACGATTCGCCGGAAGGTTTAAAGAAAAGTGTTCTTAGTTATGCTAACGCTGGCGCTACCAGTCTTTTTACAACCGCTGAAGATCTCACCAAGTGGGCCAATAATTTTTATACCATGAAGGTGGGCAATAAGGCTGTGATGACGCAAATGGAAGAACGTGGAATCCTAAATAAAGGTGACACGATTTCATATGCCTTTGGACAGGATATTTCTCAGTACAAAGGTGTAAAGACTATCGCACATTCAGGCGGTGACGCAGGCTACAGAACTTTTTTGCTGCGCTTCCCAGAGCAACAATATTCGATCGTAGTACTCAGCAATCTTGGGTCGTTCAATCCAGCTTCGCTCGCCTACAAGGTCGCTGACATTTGCCTGAAAAAATATTTGCCGCAGGATACTAAAACAGAGGAGACGAAGACAGCCGCGCCCGCCGGCGGTACGGTTACCGTAAAAGAAGACGTGTTGAAATTATATGAAGGTCAGTATCAACTCAACGCTGAAATGATTGTCACTATAAAAGTTGATGGCGGAAAGCTTACAGCGCAAGCAACGGGACAGCCGATGATAGCGCTTACTGCTACTTCAGAGACTGAATTCGTCGTACCGGATTATGGCATTAAGATAGTCTTCAAGAAAAGTGACAAACCGGCCACTGAATTTACGCTGTATCAGGGCGGCCAGACTATTCCCGCGCCAAGGATTAAACCATTCGATCCAAAGTCGATCAACATCAAGTCGTACACGGGTATTTATTACAGTCCTGAACTTCAAACCAGTTATGAAATCGTTGCAAAGAAAGACACTTTGATTGTAAACCATATCAGGCATGAACCGGTAACGATGGCCGCCGTTGGCAAAGATGCATTCTCCACTTCAGCTTGGTATATGAGCAGAATCGATTTCAGCAGAGATGCGCAATCTCAAATAACAGGGTTCAGGGCGTCTAGTGGTCGCGTTAAGAATGTGAGATTCATAAGAACTGGGAAATTGCCGGAGTGAGGGAATAAGGTATAAGGTATAAGGTATAAGGTGTGCCTGCGATCTTGACACCTTATACCCTATACCCTATACCTTTTTTCATAACATGGGAAAGTGGGGCTTATCAATTTGTGCAGTTCAGGTAGCTGCCTCAATTTTTTCTTCAGCGAGTTCGTGGTCCTTTGAATCAGCTTCTTTCTTTTCTTCTACGTTTTCTTTGATCTCCCTATCCGCCAGGGCCACTTCAATGAAAATCGGGAAGTGATCTGAACCGATTGAACGTAGTCGCTTCAATCGTTTAAGGTAAAAATGAGAAGAGCAGAATACGTGATCCAGGGGCCAGCGGAGTAACCAATAGTTCGCATGGAACGTACTGTAAAATCCACGACCGATCCGGGGATCGAGCAGTTCGCTCACTTTGAGGAAGAGGTTTGTGGTATAGCTCCAGGCAACGTCGTTGAGATCACCGGCTACGATCACGGGAAGCTTACTTTTCTTTGCCTCCTTCCCTACTATCAGGATCTCTGCGTCGCGCTCCGTTGAAACATCTGATTCTCCTGGTACGGGTGGTTTGGGATGAAGGCAATAAAACCTGAATTTTTTTCCATTTTTTGTTTTTACAACTGCAGTGATGGAAGGTATTTCGGGTTCCACAAGATGCCGCAATTCATGCTCAATAATTTCTAGTCGTGAATACAAAAGCATTCCATATGTATTTGACTGCGGCTGAAGAACACGATACTTATATTCATCTAAACACGATTCCACCTCTCGCTTCCAGTGCTCATCGGTTTCCACCAGTAGTATTATGTCTGGATCATGTTTTTTTATGGCATTGTTACACATTTTCGAATCCCGATTGTCCTGAAGAACATTGGCTATGAATATTTTTATGCTTTCGAGATTTTGATCCTTAGTTTTCTTCATCTGCTTGGATGCGAGTGGTGTGTAGTCCCATATGAGAGAAAGCAAGTATAGTCCATTCAACACCAATACCCCGATAAAAATCAAATCGTGAACTTTATCGTATTCGGCAAAAAACAAGAAAGGCACAAGGACAAAAATATTGATCCAGAATTTTTGCGACCTGGGGTAATCGAACACTCTAATAAACCAATAGTCACTTTTGATCAGCGGAAGAATCGAAAAAAATACAATCAGATAGCCCAGGATGAAAAAGGCAAGGCGTACGATATCCACGGCTGTCATTGATATTTCTACTTACTACTTACCACTTACTACTTAGGTATAGGGTATAGGGTCGTCCTTTTCCAATTGCGATGAACCTGCCAACCGGTGCTCCCACTACTTACTAAAGGGAATAAGGAATAAGGAATAAGGCCGCTCTTCCAAACTTCTACCAAACCTCCATCGCCGCCCCTACTACTTACTACTTACTACTTACCACTTACTAC
>JAEZBX010000148.1 GCA_023412765.1 Bacteroidota bacterium | reverse complement strand
TTATAACCTAACCTATTTCTATCGAATGAGATTTTACCTGTCAATCTTTGTTCTTTTTTTATTCCTGGTATCGTGTGGTGAGAAGAAAGGGACCAAGGTCCTGGTATTTTCCAAAACGAAAGGCTATAGGCATGAAGCAATCGGTGTTGGGAAGACCACACTGGTAGAGATCGGAAAGCAAAATGGTTTTGAAGTTGATACAACAGAAAATTCCGCCTACTTCAATGAAGACACATTAAAGCGGTACCGTGCTGTAATCTTCCTGAATACTACAATGGATGTGCTCGACCCTGTGCAACAGGTAGACTTCAAGCGTTTCATTGAAGCTGGTGGTGGATTCATGGGAGTACATGCCGCTGCAGATACCGAATATGAATGGCCGTGGTATGGCGACTTGGTGGGTGCCTACTTCAAAAGTCATCCGAGAACTCAGCAAGCAAAATTCGTAAAGGCTCAAGATTCCGATCTGGTCAAGAATCTACCAAGCGAGTGGGTACGTACAGATGAGCTATACAACTACAAAAGAATTTCGAAAGATATCAACGTACTCTATACACTTGATGAGTCTTCGTATGAAGGAGGGGAGAACGGCGACTATCATCCCATAGCATGGTACCATGAGTTTTCAGGTGGACGCTCGTTTTATACAGGGATGGGGCACACACCTGAAAGCTATGCTGATTCTCTTTTCAGAGACCATCTATTGCAAGGTATTAAGTATGTAACGGGTGGGCCAGGCAAACTCGACTATTCAAAAGCTAAATCAGTTCGCGCTCCTGAAGAAAACAGATTTACAAAAACAGTCCTTGACTTTAATCTCGATGAGCCGACCGAGATGACCATTCTCCCTGATGGCAGAATAATATTTATTGAACGCAAAGGTGCTGTGAAGCTTTACAATCCTGCTGATGGCAAAGTAAATCTGATCAACACGTTTAAAGTGGGGACAAAGTTTGAAGATGGAATGATAGGCCTTGCTGCTGATCCTGATTTTGCAAAAAACAATTGGCTCTATGTGTTCTACTCCCATCCCGAGAGATCGGCGAATGTCTTGTCGCGATTTGTTTTTAAGGATGGTAAAATAGATGAATCATCAGAAAAGGAAATACTTGAGGTGGTAACCCAGCGCGAGACTTGCTGTCATACCGGCGGCTCGTTAGCATTTGGCCCCGGCGGTAATTTATTTATATCAACAGGAGATAACACCAGTCCGTTTGAATCCGATGGATTCAGTCCCTCAGATGAAACCCCTGGTCGTTCACCTTTTGACGCACAAAAGTCATCATCGAATACCAATGATTTGCGGGGAAAAGTATTGCGCATCCATCCCGAACCCGATGGGTCGTATACAATTCCGGAAGGAAATTTATTCGCAAAAGGTGAACCGAATACTCGACCTGAAATTTATGTCATGGGCTGTAGAAATCCATATCGAATCTCAGTTGATCAGAAAACGGGATTTGTATACTGGGGTGATGTTGGCCCCGATGCCGGACAAAACGATTCGATCCGTGGACCTCGTGGATATGATGAAGTAAATCAGGCGCAAAAGGCTGGTTTCTTTGGATGGCCATACTTTGTGGGCAACAACTATCCTTATGCTAAGTATGATTTCGCGGCAAAAAAGGTATCTCAGAAGTGGGATCCGGCAGAGCCGCTAAATGAATCTCCTAACAACACCGGCAAACGTGAATTACCTCCCGTAAGTCCGCCTTTCATTTGGTATCCTTACGACCGGTCTGACGAGTTTCCAATGACAAAAAATGGGGGTAGAAACGCCATGGCCGGACCTATATACTATTCGGAAAACTTCAAAGGTGTTGATACCGCCTTTCCAGAGTTCTTTGATGGAAAATTGATGTTTTACGATTGGATGCGCGGCTGGATCCACTTGGCAAGTATGAATGATAAAGGCGCTATAACCGACATAGAGCCATTCATGCCCAATACTACTTTCAACAACATATGCGATATGGCCTATGGGCCTGATGGCAAGCTGTACATGTTGGAGTACGGCACAAAATGGTTTGCAAAAAATCTCGATGCGCGGCTGGTCAGGATCGATTACAACAAGGGCAATAGACCTCCGATTGCAAAAGTGAGCGCTGATAAGGTCGCCGGTTCAGTACCGTTAACAGTTAATTTTTCGGCCGAAGGGTCTAGCGATCCCGACGCTGACAAACTTACTTACGAACTTAAGGCAGCGGGTAAGACGTACAAGTCTAACGATGGTAAATTTGAAGTCACCTTCGATAAACCTGAAGCAGTTGATGCTACATTGACGGTGAAGGATGATAAGGGAGCATCGAATACATCAGTCGTTCGTGTGGTTGCTGGTAACGAAGCACCCGTCGTCAGAAATGAAATTGTTTCAGGGAATAAGACATTTTTCTTCCCCTCGACGCCGATTAATTACAAGGTGAGCGTACAGGATGCTGAAGACGGCTCATCCGACAAAGGCAATATTGATCCAGTGAACGTTACAGTCACGTTCGACTATATGAAGGGATTTGATATGACCCATATTGCCCAGGGTCATCAATCGGCGCCCGTTGAGTTACCGGGTAAAGCTCTGATGGAACAGAGCGACTGTAAGTCTTGTCACCTCATCGATCAAAAATCGGCGGGTCCGAGCTACAAGGATGTTGCTGCAAAGTACAAGGGTCAAAAGGACGCTATTGAGTGGCTTACTTCGAAGATCATCAAAGGTGGTTCGGGAGTCTGGGGAACGACAGAAATGGCTGCCCATCCTCAAATCAAAGACTCTGACGCGATTAAGATGGTTGAATACATTCTTTCCCTTGCTGACGCGAAAGATGCCAAGAAACTGCCGCTTGCAGGTTCGGTGACACCTGGAAAGGAAGAAGATGGGGTTTATGTACTTACCGCCACCTATGAGGATAAGGCTGTAAATGGTGTTCCTTCATTAACCACTACAGATGCACTCATTTTGAGAAGCTCGTTCCTACGTGCTAATGAGGCCACCAACCTGCGAATTGCTCGCCATGCGAACTGGCAGGGAAATCACTCGCTTCAAAATCTGATGAACACGGCGCATGCTGTTTACAAGAATGTTGACCTGACAAGTATTAAGAAAGCTACCGTCATTGCATTCATTAATCCAAAGGATAATCCGGGAGGGACCGTTGAGATCCGTTTAGACAAGCCGGATGGGGAGTTGCTGGGCCAGGTTAATATTACTGCTCCGGCAATGTCTAAGGTCACAACTTCGTTGAAGCCTGTCACCGGCCATCACGATTTATATGTTGTTTTTAAAAATCCTGCGAGCAAGGATAAGTCTATGTTTAACTTTGGAGGGCTGCAACTCGCGAACCGATAATCCAGCTAAACCTAACCACTACAACTATGAAGAGAAGAGAATTCGTACAAACTGCATCCTTCGCCGCTGTGGGGATGCTATCGCTGCCATCATTTCTGGCTGCGGGAAAAGGAAAGAAGACGATAGGTTTACAGCTTTACACGTTGCGTGACACAATAGGCCAGGATCCTAAGGGAATTCTGAATAAGGTTGCCAGTTTCGGATATAAGGAATTGGAAACTTACGGTTATGGTGACGGCAAAATCTTTGGACTGGATTTTACAGAGTTTTGCCAACACGCGAAAAGCCTTGGAATGAGTGTAGTCAGCGGGCACTACGGTCTCGATAAAATCAAGGGAGATACGTGGCAAAAGGCAGTTGATGATGCAAAGAAGAACGGGCAAAAGTATATGGTAGTCCCATACATCGATGAGTCGCAACGGAAATCAATTGACGATTACAAAAGAATTTGTGCCGATCTCAATGTAGCTGGAGAAGTTTGCAACAAGAATGGAATCCGGTTTGGATATCATAATCATGCTTTCGAATTCGAAACCGTCGACGGTCAAATTCCATTCGATGTGATGCTCAAGGAACTCGATCATAAGAATGTTGGGATTGAAATGGACATCTTTTGGGTGGTGAATGCAGGTCAGGATCCTATTAAGTATTTCACTCAACATCCCGGTCGATTTGAACAATGGCATGTGAAGGATATGGACAAATCAGACAAGAATAGGAACGCGGATGTCGGAACCGGCACTATCGATTACAAGGCTCTCTTTGCTAAGGCAAAACTTGCAGGGATGAAGCATTGGTATGTCGAGCAGGAGTCATACCCTGGTGCACCAATCGACAGCGTTGCTGCGAGTGCAAAATATTTGAAGAGCTTATAAGATTTTTATTACAGGTTTACTTTTAAAAGTGTCGGGTGAAAGCCCGACATTTTTTTTAGCTAATTTTTGCATATTGCAGTAAGCCAAATAGACTATGCGAATTCTCAATTTCATTCTCGCGGTAATGTTCCTGATTTTTGCCTTTGTGCAGGTGAATGATCCTGATCCCGTTGTTTGGATTCTTATTTATGGCATCATGGCAGTGATGTGTATTCTGGCAATTTTTGAGTTTTATCCCACAAAGGTCACACTCGGACTATTACTCATCATGACATTATACAGTTTCACTTATGTTCCCGGTGTAATCGAATGGCTGGGCTCAGATGATAAAACTTTGCTTTTTGATGATATCGCCAAGATGCAGTATCCTTACATAGAAGAAGCGCGGGAATTTTTGGGCCTGCTGATCTGTATCGGCGTTCTTATTTTTCACGTCGTGCGGGCGAAGAAGAAGCACGGAAAAATCATTTGAGCCGGTAATCTAAACTCTGCACTCTGCATTCATCAATCAAATAGTTCATCTGATGTCTCGAAGTTGAGAAGGAAGGAAATGAATGCAGAGTGATGAGTGAAGAATACACAATGCAGAAGTCGGCGCTTTGATCCGAGTTCATCAACACACAAATTAACAAGCGATCAAACAAAAAAAAATTTCAAACGATTTCAATTAATTTTCATTTTCGGTGAATAAGTGAAAATGATGTCTTAACTTATATGAAAATTTAAGTCCCTCTCTTTTTAGAAAATGTCTTACGTCGTAGTTGGCAATGTTGACAAAGTCGCTGACAGGGCATTCGTTCTGGATGCTTCTGCTATTGGTATTTTCTCTATCGAAGAGCTTATTTGGTCAAGCTCCACCCACAGGTTTTGCATCCGCTATTGTTTCAAATCAGTGGAACGAAGCAGTAGGTCTTACTTTCAATAATGATGGGAGCGAGATGTTTGTATGGGAACGCGGAGGAAGAGTCTGGGTAGTATCCGGTGGGCAAAAGTCATTGGTGCTAAATATCAGCGATGAAGTTGGTGCATGGCACGATCACGGCCTCCTTGGTTTTGCGCTACATCCACGGTTTGAGCAAAACGGATACATTTATTTGCTCTACCTCGTCGACAGACATTACCTGATGAACTTTGGTACGGGGTCTTATAATCCCGCATCTAATGATTACTTCAGCGCGACCATAGGGAGACTGACGCGTTATACCATTTCAAAATCCGGCTTGGGATACTCTGTAGTTCCGGGCAGCAGAAAAATTTTAATCGGCGAAACAAAAACAGATGGGATAATTTCTACTGAGAGAAGTCACGTCACAGGTGCTCTGGCATTCGGAAC
>JAEZBX010000133.1 GCA_023412765.1 Bacteroidota bacterium | reverse complement strand
GAAAACTCATCTACCATTTTCTCGATCACATACGATCCAGCTAGTGGATCGGCAACTTTGTCAAAATGTGATTCCTCCTTTAATACATTTGATACATTAAGCGCAACCCGGTCTGTCATGTCATTGCCTTCATCTTTGGTGGAATTGGTTGTTATCACATTGGTTCCACCAACTATAGCTGACATAGCCTGGTACGTATTGCTTATCATGTTGCCATGAGGTTCAAATTTTTCGTCAATCTCATTTCTTGTCCGGCATCGAATCTGCAGATCAGTTGGTGTGTAATCAGAAATTTCAAATACTTGAGAAAGCTGATACCAGAGCATCCGCATAGATTTCAGCTTTGCAATATTCACAAGAATATTTTCATCGCATGCCATACCCAAGGTGATCGAATGAAAAATTGCCTTGCAATCAATCTTAAGATTGGTCATTTCATCAACACGTTTCACTCCTTGCAACAGAGCCCACGAAATTTCTTTTATTGCGGTAGATGGCGGAACTTCGATGCCAAGCAGATGATAGTTCTTGTATTTATCAAGTAACTGTTTCGCGACAGCATATAGGTGATCGGTTTCGGGCAATTGCTTCCACCAGAAGGCACCAGTCAATTTTGCAGGTTCATACTTTTCTTCAGCGTAAGCAAAAATTTTTGTCACCATATTAGCGTCAGATATTTTGAACGCAACTGGGCAGTAATCCCACCTGACACCTTTAAGAATTTTGCTTATATCAGGATTTTGTATCTCTGTGATATCAAAGGCGATTCCATCTGCACCGCCCTGCAAATGTCTTAGTGATTTTTCGTTTGCTGTGCGTTCCTCTATCACTCTGATCTCCGGCATGTTAAGCCACGAGTGGGAAAGCGATCGATGAGAAAGATGATGGAATGATTGAAGGTAGGCAGTTTGCTTCAAATCCTCCTTCATATAGTAAGGAGAAAACACGAGACCATCAACAGTCCATAATAAATTTTCCAGAGAAATATTTTCGGGTATTTCAGTCTTCGCAGCTTGTATCCATTCATCTTTGCTGGCAGCTGAAAAATTCTTAGAAATAATATCGTGAATTGAAGGTTCTGCCATCAGAAAAAAAATAATGTATTCAATTTTAACAAGTTTTGACAAGAGGGTTGCGTTTTAAAATTAAAAATTCACTATGATTTTTTTTTCGGAAAAATCAAGGGGTCGTTAACTTGTTTTCTTAAAGTCTTTTTTCACATCTTTGTCTCCCTTCTCAAGAAGACCAAAAGAATTTCAAAAAAAGATTATAGATCAATGGAAGTTAGCTGTGGAACGGTATGGAACGATTGTCTCGAAGTCATCCGTGAAAACGTCGGCGAAGAAAACTATAACACATGGTTTCGGCCTATAAGCCCACTTCGCGTTGATGGTGACGTTCTTACAATTCAAGTACCATCGCAATTCTTCTATGAATGGCTGGAAGATAACTACGTCCCGGTTCTTAAGCGTGCTATACACACTGTATTAGGTCCGACTGGCAGACTTGAATACTCTGTCGTGGTCGATAGCGGTAATCAACAAACACCAGCAGTTTCGGTAAGTTATCCTGTAAACGGAGCAGGCAATAGAAGGAGTGGTGTAGGCGGCACTTTTAATGCTGACGAGTACTCACCGTTTTCGGTCCGCGCACTCAATCCGCAAACTATTAATTCAAGACTCAACAGCGCATATACCTTTGATAACTTTGTAGAGGGTGACTGCAACCGACTCGCAAGATCAGCTGGAGTTGCTGTGGCAAAAAAACCGGGAGTTACTTCATTTAATCCTTTAATGTTGTATGGTGGAGTAGGCGTGGGAAAGACACACCTTGTGCAAGCCATTGGAAATGAGATCAAGAACAACATGCCTAACAAGGTTGTGTTGTACGTTGATCAAAGTGATTTTACGAACCAGTTTTTGAATGCTTTGCAAAATCACAAGCTTCAGGACTTCCAGGCTTTCTATCAGCATGTAGATCTACTGATACTTGACGATGTACAGTTCCTCGCGGGACGCGAGAAAACCCAGGAGATGTTCTTTCATATCTTCAATCAATTACATCAATCGGGTAAACAGATCATTATGACCAGCGATTGTCCACCTCGCGACATGAAGGGATTTCAGGAACGACTGCTATCAAGATTTAAATGGGGACTGACGGCAGACTTGCAGGAACCTGATTTTGAAACGAAACTCGCCATCATCAATAGAAAAATGCTTGCCGATGGCATTCAGATTCCTACTGAAGTTTCTGAATACCTTGCATATAGTGTAGATACTAACCTTCGCGATATGGAAGGTGTGTTGAATTCGCTGATGTTTCACGCGACGCTGTTGAAAAAGGAAATTGATCTTGAGCTTGCGAAAGAAGTATTAAAGAATATTATTAAGGAGATCCAGTCGGATGTAAGTGTGGATTTCATTCAGAAGACTGTCGCAGAATCTTTTAAAGTTGATCTCGAAGCAATGAAGGGCAAGGTAAAAAAGCGCGAGATAGTGATTCCACGTCAGGTGGCCATGTATTTCTGTAAACGTTTTACTCAGTTAACGCTTGCCCTAATCGGAGAAAACTTCGGTGGTCGCGATCACAGCACCGTCATCCACGCTCTCGAATCTGTCGAAGACATGATGAAAACCGATGCTAACTTCAAAGCAACGGTAGATGATCTTGGGAAGAAGCTCAAAATGCGGGTCAGTTAAAAGTTTAAGGTTTAAGGTTTAAAGTTTCGTACTCCACGATTGTACGAAAAATCTCTTTTTAAATATCCGCGCTATTGTCGATGCACTTTCGGAGGCAGCGTCCCAACCTTAAACTTTAAACCTTAAACCTTAAACCTAAAGTCATCTGACCACAAACGGTATCTCCACCTGCTGTTTTGAACTATTAATCCCATACAAGTAACCGCGGCCTTTGAACTTGGTGAAGAAGTCTACTACTTCTTCTGGCTCTTTTACTCTTTCCCGGTTGATTGCGATAATGGTGAAGTTTTCCGGTACGCCAATTTTTCTTAATACACTGTTTTCCTTTATGCCAAATACCTTTACACCGTAACGTGTTGCTTCTAGTTGTGCGCCCAAAGCCTCGTTGCTAAAAATATTGCGTTTGATCAATTCTGTAGTACCGTTCAGATTGACAAGGGTTAAGGATGATGTGTTCAATTTTCCATCGCGCAGATAAGAGATTGTGATCTTGTCACCTGGATAATGGTAACTTAGTTCCTCTTCGAATTCGCTTTGTGTATTTACCTCCGTTGAATTGATTTTAACAATAACATCTCCGGGTTTTAAGCCGGCTTTCATCGCAGGTCCTTCGCGTTCAATACTTTCAAGCAAAACCCCGTTGAAATTCTTAACATTTGTATTGAGGTCGTATTTCTTCGCATTTTCAAAATTATATTCAACAACTGATCCACCCATGAAACTTTGTTGAACGATACCATGCTTGCGGAGATCATCAAATACTTTTCTGGCGATATCCACCGGAATTGCAAAAGCGTATCCTGTATAAGATCCTGTTCTGCTGAGTATTGCGGAATTGATTCCAACCAATTCGCCATTCTTGTTCACAAGTGCCCCGCCCGAGTTACCTGGATTGATGGCTGCATCAGTTTGAATGAATGATTCGATGGGAAATTTGTCTTGTAGAATTCCTATTCTTCGTCCTTTTGCACTAACGATTCCCGCAGTTACTGTGGAAGAAAGTGAAAATGGATTTCCCACCGCGATTACCCATTCACCTACCTGAACATTTTTTGAGCTCCCCAGCGCTATATTCGGCAGTCCGGTTTCATTGATCTTGATCACTGCGAGGTCAGTAGATGGATTAGTGCCAACCACCTCAGCATTGTAGATTCGCTTATTATAGGTCACCTCAATTCTCTCAGCCGTTTCAATCACGTGATTATTGGTAATAATGTAACCATCGCTTGAAAAGATCACGCCCGAGCCACTGCTTACCTGCGTTCTTCCGCCAGTTGTACCCTCACCAAAAAACCAATCCCAGTACGACATAGTTGCGCCGCGGGAAATACTGTTGATGAAGACAACACTTCGGGTTGCTTTTGCCGCCGCCTCACTAAAATCTGTTGCAGCAACATCAGGCGATGTGGGCAGTGAGCTGTAGTAGCGCGGAACGTCATTTTCCTCGGTCGTATAATTCACCGGACTTACCGTTGAACCTTCCTCAAATTTTTCAAGCGATGGCTTAATACCAAAGTGATAGAAGGTATAGGATCCGAAGAATCCGGCAATAAATGCGAGCAAAATCACCTTGAAGGTCAGTTTCATAGTCAGTTTAATTTTAAGACGATGTGAGTCGGCTGCGAAAAGTTTTATTCTTAAACGATGCGCAAAACTAAGAAGTTTACAAGGTGCCTCCAATGACTCAATTTTCTTAGTTTTGCATGTTATGGGTATTCGTTCGTTCCTGGCCAAGCCTTTTTCTGCTTACATCGCTGCTGAGACCAAGTCATGGTCGAATGATCCTTTTCGGTGTCAGGAAAGGATCATGCAAAGCCTCGTAAGCGATGCGAAGACCACACTTTTCGGACGTGATCATCATTTTGAAACTATAACAACGTATGATGACTTCAAGAAAAATATACCGGTGAGGGACTATGAGGATCTGAAGCCTTACATAACCAAGGTATTGGAAGGGGAGTCTGACGTGCTTTGGAAGGGCAAGCCAGAATATCTGGCGAAGACCTCCGGTACTACTTCGGGCACGAAGTACATTCCAATAACGCGGCAATCTATTCCGAATCATATTAACAGCGCTCGCAATGCTCTGCTGTCGTACGTACATGAAACCGGCAATTCGGCTTTCCTTGACAAGGGTTTGATATTTCTTTCCGGAAGTCCGGAACTAAGTGAGAAGGCTGGAATAAAGACAGGTAGACTTTCAGGTATTGTGAACCATCACGTCCCGCAATACTTAAGAACAAACCAAAAGCCAACGTACACTACTAATTGTATCGACGATTGGGAAGAGAAACTTGAAAAGATCATAGACGAAACGTTGAATTCGAACATGAGCCTGATTTCCGGAATTCCACCGTGGGTACAAATGTATTTTGACCGGATACAAGCGCGAACCGGAAAAAAAATAAAGGATGTATTTCCCGATTTTTCATTGTTTGTATACGGGGGCGTTAACTTCGAACCATATCGTGCGAAATTGTTTGAATCGATCGGGAAGAAAGTTGACTCAATTGAAACATACCCAGCATCGGAAGGATTCATTGCCTATCAGGATTCGCAGGTAGACCAGGGGTTGCTTTTGCTTGCTAATAGTGGAATATTTTTCGAGTTCATCCCAGCCGATGAGTTCTACAATGAGAATCCACGGCGGGTCAATCTTGAAGGGGTGGAACTCAATAAGAATTATGCCCTTATCATCAACAGTAACGCAGGGCTGTGGGGATATTCGATTGGTGATACAGTAAAGTTTATTTCTAAAAATCCATACCGGCTTTTGGTAACCGGACGTATCAAACATTTTATCTCGGCGTTCGGCGAACACGTGATTGGTGAGGAAGTGGAAAAAGCGATGAAAGCGACAATGGAGAAATTTCCTGACGTTCGTCTTGCTGAATTCACGGTTGCTCCCCAGGTGGCGCCTTCCGAAGGTTTGCCACATCATGAATGGTTTATAGAATTCACTAGTCCCCCGAATGATATGGAAGCGTTTTCTGTGGAACTTGATAATTCGCTTAGGAAACTAAATGTGTACTACGATGATTTGATCAAGGGAAATATTTTGCGCAAACTTCGAATACAGGAAATGCGTCAAAATGCTTTTATAGATTATATGAAGTCGTTGGGAAAACTGGGTGGGCAAAACAAAGTTCCGAGGCTTTCCAACGACAGAAAACTTGCTAGTGAATTAATTAGATTTAAACAGTAAAACGATCCTGGAAAATTCATCAAAACTTCGGAGCCAGGAAATGCGGCGAATACTGATGTCGTCGCTTCCTGAATATTTGTCCAGTAGGCACTCCGTTCTCACATTCATTTTGATAACGTCTGTTGATCTACAAAAGAAACTTATCTCGTGAAAAAGCGCATTGCCTTATTGGGATCAACGGGCTCTATTGGTAAGCAAGCGCTTGCTGTTATTGCTGCTCATCTGGATGAGTTTGAAGTTGAGGTTCTCACGGCTCAAAATAATGCAGAACTTTTGGTAGAACAGGCGATAAAGTTTAAGCCGAATGCAGTAGTGATATCAAATGAAACACACTACGGTTTCGTAAAGGATGCATTGACACCCGAAGACATAAAGGTGTACGCGGGAGAGAATGCACTTACTTCGGTTGTAGAAATGGAAACGGTCGATCTGGTACTTACTGCACTGGTTGGTTATTGTGGTTTGAAACCCACCATCAGGGCTATCGAGTCGGGCAAAAATATCGCATTGGCTAATAAGGAAACGCTTGTGGTGGCAGGCGAACTGATCACGCAGCTGGCACGGGAGAAGGGTGTTAATATTTACCCGGTAGATTCTGAGCATTCGGCCATATTTCAATGCATAACCGGAGAATTTCATAACAGAATAGAAAAAATCATTCTTACAGCTTCAGGTGGGCCTTTTCGTGGTTTGAAAAAAAGTGATCTGATGAAGGTCACCAAGGCTCAGGCTTTGAAGCACCCAAACTGGACCATGGGGGCAAAGATCACTATCGACTCCGCATCCCTTATGAATAAAGGCCTGGAGGTTATTGAGGCTAAGTGGTTATTCGGCCTGAAACCTAGCCAAATCGAGGTCGTGATCCATCCCCAATCGATTATCCACTCTTTTGTTCAATTCGAGGATGGTTCAATAAAAGCGCAATTAGGACTTCCAGACATGCGTCTACCGATCCAGTTTGCCCTGTCCTATCCGAACCGGTTAAGAAGCGATTTCCCTCGTTTTAATGTATTTGATTATCCCTCCCTTACCTTTGAACCGCCGGATACAGAAACTTTTCGTAATCTTGCGCTGGCATATGCGGCCATGGAGAAGGGGGGTAATAGGCCCTGTGTTTTGAATGCTGCAAATGAAATAGCCGTGGCGGGATTTTTGAATGATAAGGTGAGTTTTCTCGAAATGTCCGCAATTGTGGAACATTGCCTTGAAAAAATGGATTATATAGCCAGTCCGTCTTACGACGATTACGTATACACAGACAAGGAAACGAGAATTAAAGCCTTGGAATGGTTGGATCGTTATGGTAAGCCGTAAGCAGCCATCGATGAAAGAACAATAAGGTTCGATAGCTGGTTGGAAAGTAAAAACAATTAAATAAGGATAAGTACGAATGGATTGGATGATCATGTTGGCTCAGATGCTGCTGAGTCTTTCTTTTTTAGTCGCGGTGCACGAGTTTGGCCACCTGCTGGCAGCTAAATATTTTGGGATGCGGGTTGAACAATTTTCAGTTGGCTTTCCTCCGAAAATCTTTTCATTCAAAAAAGGCGAAACCGAATACGCATTAAGTGCAATACCCTTGGGCGGCTATGTGAAGATCTCGGGCATGATCGATGAATCCCTGGATACGGAGGCTATGAAATTACCTCCTCAACCCTGGGAATTTCGGGCCAAACCAGCATGGCAGCGTCTGATTGTAATGTTGGGTGGAATCATCGTCAATGTTATTGCCGGCGTGATGATATTTATTGGAATCACCTACGTATATGGACAAAGTTATCTACTCAATGACAAAATCAATGAGAACGGAGGGTACCAGGTCGGGCCAATTGGCGAAGCGATTGGTTTGAAAACAGGTGACAAGATCATTAAGATTAATGGACAGGAATTCGAATATTTTCAGGACATTATCGAACCATCCACCCTGCTAAGCACTAATGGTACGTATACTGTTGACCGCGATGGCAAAATAATTGACATCCCGATACCCCAGGATCTGATACAACGATTCAATAAGAAGACAGGACTTGCAAGTTTCCTCGGGCCCCGGATCCCTGCAGTCGTGGAATCCGTTCAACCAAATTCTGTGGCGAGCCGAATTTTGAAGCCCGGCGACAAAATCGTTGAAATCAACGGAGTACCAATTACCTATCATGACGAGTTTCAGACTCACCTAAAAGCAATGCAGGCAGACTCTGCATCTGGTAGAGCTGATTCACTGCACTTGAAGGTGTCAAGGGCAGGCACCATATTGTCATTCCAAGAGTATTTCAAAGGTGAAAAACTTGTCGGATTTTTCTCTTCCACTGAAGAATATTTGAAAACACTGGAAAAGAACATTACCTATGGATTTCTTGAGTCGATTCCAAAAGGTACAGAGCGCGCTTTTTCGACCTTAACATCGCACGTAACGGCATTTGGCAAAGTTGCAACCGGAAAACTTTCGGCAAAGGAATCCATTTCAGGGCCTATTGGAATAGCTCAGGTTTTTGGTAATGAGTGGGATTGGTCACGGTTCTGGTCATTAACCGGAGTGCTTTCACTAGTATTGGCCTTCATGAATTTGTTGCCGATTCCAGCGCTCGATGGAGGGCATGTCATGTTCCTCAGCTATGAAATCATTTCAAGAAGGAAGCCTTCGGATAAGTTCCTCGAAAACGCTCAGAAAGTCGGGATGGTATTCCTGCTGGCGTTGATGGTGTTCATTTTTGCTAATGATATTATTAAGCTTTTCTGACGCGAAGCGCGGTTTCCGTTAAAAGTTAACAGTTAATAGGGGGTGTGCGTTGGATCAAGGCACAATCCTGCCGAAATATTAATTTGAGAAAGGAAACTTGCAGTTCCCAGAAATCAGAAACGCACGCGGCCTTTGGCACAACCTCAAACCTCAAACCTCAAATTTTAAACGACACCCAAAGCACCAAGCCGTCATCGGAGCACAACCTTAAACTTTAAACCTTAAACTTTGAACCTTAGACTTTAAGCGTAGGCCTTGCCGGTTGCATTTTTGATCAACAGATTATTAAATTGGGGCGATGCCCACCCACGCCAAGGCTTCGGTGGGCGATGCCAGCCTACGCTAAAAAGCTTCGGCGGGCAATGCGGGAGTAGCTCAGTTGGTAGAGCATCAGCTTCCCAAGCTGAGGGTCGCGAGTTCGAGCCTCGTTTCCCGCTCTTTAAACACTATTTTATTCTAGCAAAATCTCATCTTCGATATTCGATATTCCGTGTTCAATATTCGGTGTTCAAATTAACCGCTCACATAGCGCCCGCCTCGTAGAATTTTCCATTCAGCCTTTCAAGATCCCCTTCAACACGCCCGATCAACCCATCAACCTTCGAAAGATCTTCTCCCCAAAACGATTCATTCGACAATACTTTCTTAACAAAGTTCTTTTTGTCATGATTGTTCCATGCATCCTTAAAGAAATCGAGTACATCATCGGAGTCATTTAAGGGAATTTTTTCTTCATTCCATTCTCCCTTGTAAAACCGTATCAAAGCGGCAAGTGAGAAGACAAGATTCGGCGGTAAGTGTCCTTTGCGTTTATTGTATTCCAGAATGGAAGGGAGAACCCTAACCTTAAATTTTGAGACGGAGTTCAGTGCAATGCTGAGCAATTCATGCCTGATGGAAGGATTCTGAAATCGTTCGATCACGTCGTTTGCAAATTGGACTAATTCTTCATTTGGCAGGTCGAGTGTTGGGATGATTTCGTCAAAAATAACTTTCCTTATAAAGCGGCCTGTAGTCTCATCGTTAACGGAATCCATGACTGTTCTTAATCCTGACAAATATGCCACAGGTACGAGGGACGTGTGAGCTCCATTAAGTATTCTGACTTTGCGGGTTCTGTAGGGTGTAATATCGTCGACAAATTTGACATCCAGTCCCGCGGAGATGAATGGTAATTCATCTTCTACAAATTTTGGAGCTTCAATAACCCAAAGGTGGAACGGCTCAGCCTTTACCACAAGCTGATCTTCAAATCCAATTTCATCGCGAATCTCATTGATGTTTTCCCGTGGGAATCCTGGAACAATCCGATCAACCAGGGTATTACAAAATGTGTTGGAAACATTTACCCACCTGGTAAATTCCTCAGGTAGTTCCCAGAGTTCAGCGTACTTGAGGATGGCGCGCTTAAGAGCGTCGCCATTTTTTTCGATCAATTCACACGGTATAAAAATCAGACCCGAATTCTCGTCACCCTTAAAAGATTTGTATCGATGCCACAATAACTGTGTTACCTTTCCTGGAAAACTTTCTGCCAGTACTTCTGGACGTGTATCCGTAGGGTTGAATTCGATACCTGCTTCAGTGGTGTTGGAGATCACAAATCTCAATTGGGAGTTTTCCGCTGTAGCGAGGAAGGTTTCAAAGTTCTCATACGGATTTATACACCGGGAAATACAAGTTACCAACCGTGTTTCTGCTACATCTTTTCCGTCGCGCAATCCTTGTAAAACTACGTGATATAATCCATCTTGATCGTTCAGGATATTGCCCATTCCCTTGGCGATGGGCTGCACGATTTCTACACCGGCATTGAAGTTTGTTTTTTCATTGAGGATATCAATCATCCAGTCGGCAAAAGCTCTTAAAAAATTTCCTTCGCCAAATTGCAGGATTTTAACAGGCGGAGCAGCGGTGCATTTTGCCGATGCGCGATTGAGTTTCTTTAGCATGGTTAATCATTTTTTTTCCGAAGTGAGGATTCGCGCACGATGAGCTCCGGTTTTAGCACAACTTTTTGTGGAATATATTTTTTTTCTTCGTCTGCAATCTCTTCCAGGAAAATTTCCGCTGCTGCATTTCCCATTCTCATGCTGTGCTGCTCGACTATAGACAGTGCCGGTTCTGAGAACGACGTGAATGGCTCATTGGTAAATCCGATCAATGCAATTTCTTCGGGAACCTTGATATCTTTCTCTTTCAGCACCTGCAAGGCTCCCATAATGCCATAGGCACTGGCAGAAAACACACCGTCGGGTAATGGCTTTTGCGATAGCAATTTTAGCATGCTGTTGCGTCCGTCTTCGAGTTGAAGATTACTTTCTATGACGTAGGATTCATCATAGACTAAACCATTCGCAATCAACGCTTCCTTATAACCGCGAAGTCGTTCTTTATAAATATTAATCTTCAGTGTATTGGTGAAGTGAGCGATCTTTTTGCAGCCTTGTTCAATCAAATGCTCTGTAGCCTTATAAGCTGCGAGATAGTCGTCGATAACCACCTGACTCGCTTCCAGATTATCATTTGTCCGGTCGATCATGACAACAGGTATTCCCTTATCGCGCACTTTTCGGAAATGATCAAAGTCTTTTGTCTCCTTTGCATGTGAAACAATGATGCCATCAACCCGTGCGTTAAGAAGTGTTTCGACATTCGCTACTTCTTTTTCATACTGATCATAACTTTGGCAGATCATGACATTGTACCGGGATGCGTTTGCAACTTCTTCAATCCCCCTCACAATGGAAGCAAAAAAACTGCGATCGATGGTGGGGACAATGATTCCTATGATGTTAGTATGCCCATTTCGCAACGCAGCGGCTATATTGTTTGGTTGGTAGTTTAACTTAAGGGCAATCTTTTGAACGGCTTTCTTAGTCGCTTCACTTATGCGGGGATGATCGTTCAATGCACGAGAAACCGTCGACGCTGTTATATTCAGCTTCTTGGCTATGTCGTGTATCGTATATTTTTTCTTCATCTACAATCACTTTTACCCTCACAATGACCCATTTTTAAGCGCACTATTTATGTAAATCTCAGCGCAAGTTTCCAGGCGTTACCTGATCCATGTCGCCATAGTCAAGATTCTCACCAGCCATTCCCCAAATGAAAGAATAGTTGCTTGTACCTGCGCCGCAATGAATTGACCACGGTGGAGAAATTACAGCGTCGTGATTCTTGACGAACATATGCCGTGTCTGCTGAGGTTCTCCCATGAAGTGACATACAACATGATTGTCAGGTAGATTGAAATAGAAATATGCTTCCATTCTCCTGTCGTGAACGTGCGGGGGCATTGTGTTCCAGACGCTTCCCTTTTGTAGCTCGGTGAGGCCCATTTGCAACTGGCAAGTATCGACAATACTGTTCACCAAAAGCTTTCGAATGATTCGCTGATTGGAAGTTTCCAACGAGCCTAGTTCGACAGTCTCAGCTTCTTTTAAAGTTATTTTTCGTGTCGGATGATGTGCATGAGCCGGAGCAGAGTTAAAATAGAACATCGATGGCTTGGTATCTAAAGAAAAGAATGATACTTGCCTGGCGCCACGCCCAATGTAGAGGGCATCCTTGAAGTCCAAATCATAAGTCTCGCTATCTACCGTCACGCGACCTTTAGCGCCCACATTAATGATCCCTATTTCTCGTCGTTGCAGAAAAAATTCAGATTTTAACTCATCGTATGTCGGAAGCGTTATTTCTTCGGACCCAGGTTTTACCCCGCCAATTATAAGTCTGTCGTAGTGTGTATAAACGACGCTTATCTTGTTTTCCTGAAATAAGTTTTCCACGAGAAAGGCATCCCGCAGCTGTTGTGTCTGGAGTGTCTTGAATTCAGCTGGATGAATCGCATAGCGAACGTCTGCCATGGCTGCGTAATCGTTTGCGCAATATAATAGAAAATTGAATATTCAATGCTCAAATATTATTCAGACGGAAAGGCCACAAAAAGTGCCATTATCGCCAAAAATAAGGCCATAATAGGCGTAGATGACACACTTATCGGTTTTTTGGGTAGAAATGCAATCGATTGCACGTTTCTGGTGGAAGTCCTGCTGATTATTTGGTAGCTTGCTCTAAAATAAATTGTGTATATGCCCGTATTAAAAGCCCTTGATGCGCATACCGACCACGTTAGAACTGGCGTTCGTCGTCGTTTAATTCACTCATCAAACTTAATGATTGCCGTAATAGATTTTGATAATGGGCCATGGGATCATCCCGATCCCAGCCACAGCCATGTTCACGAACAAGTGACGTACATTGCGGAGGGCGAGATCATCTTCTTCTGCGAAGGGGAAAAGGACGAGCGCTTGGTCGCGGGCGACATGTTTGCTGTACCTTCAGGGAAACAACATACAATCCAATTGCTATCGGCGACCGCAAAATTGATTGATAGTTTTACACCCGTGCGAGAAGACTTCCTAACATGAAAAACCAGAAGCGTTTGATAAAGCGCAGCAAGTTGCTCAGAGCGACACACCCCGTTTCCAAGGTATAAAGTCATCCTGGTTTAAGATAACAGCCTTAGGCTTGATGTTTCCGCTGGCGACCTCAATGATATAGTTCAGGATCTCTTCGCCCATCTGCTCTATAGTTTTTTCACCTGTGATAACCGGACCGCAATCAATGTCAATGATGTCTGGCATCTTCTTGGCCAATTTAGTATTGGACGACAACTTGATTACCGGTGCGATGGGATTTCCAGTAGGGGTACCGAGGCCAGTTGTAAAAAGCATAACATTGGCGCCTGAGCCAGCCATCGCAGTAGTGCTTTCTACGTCGTTCCCAGGAGTGCAGAGTAAAGTTAGTCCCGGTTTCCTAACGTATTCGGTATAGTCCAATACGTCTGCAACGGGTGAGGTACCACCTTTTTTTGCTGCGCCTGCAGACTTCATCGCATCCGTTATTAATCCGTCTTTAATATTTCCGGGAGAAGGGTTCATGTCAAATCCGGAACCCACTGCCTCCGCGGCACGTGAATATGCTCGCATGAGATGCGCAAAGCGATTGGCCGCATCATCATCAACACAACGGTTAAGAAGTTCCTGTTCGACACCACAAAGTTCGGGAAACTCTGAAAGAATTGATGATCCTCCCAACGCGGCAATAAGATCAGATACATGTCCGATGGCGGGGTTAGCAGAAATGCCTGAAAATCCATCTGAACCACCACATTCTAAACCTACCACGAGCTTTGTAAGGGGCGCGGGCTCTCGCTGTTGTTTATTAAGTTCGATCAGACCGGCGAAAGTTTTTTGAATTGCGTTAGCAAGCAAATCCTGCTCGGTACCTTCTTTTTGTTGTTCAAGAATAATCACTGGTTTTGAGAACGATGGATTCAATGCAAGAAGCTTTCGCTCCAAAACTTCTACCTGAGCATTTTGACAACCTAAGCTCAAAACCGTAGCGCCGCCCACGTTCGGGTTGTTGATGTATCCGGCAAGCAGTGCACACAATGCTTCGGAATCCTGTCGGGTACCACCACATCCACCTTCGTGAGTTAGGAATTTTATGCCATCAATATTCTCAAATAGTCGTGCCTTGACTGAATGACCATTGCTGCCAAGTTTCAGCGATTGTATGTCACTTATTTTACCTTGACGGTAAAGCTGAACCAACTCGTGCACATAACTTTTGTAAGCATCGTTTTTGCCAAACCCCAGCTCTTCCTCGAAGGCTTGTCGTATCACATTCACGTTTCTGTTTTCGCAGAATACCAAAGGAATAACCAACCAATAATTTGCTGTACCAACTTGGCCATCAGCGCGATGATATCCCATAAAGGTCTTATCTTTCCATTTGCTCACATCGGGCGCATTCCAATGAAATCTTTGTGTCCGGCCGGAAAACTCCGATGACTGATGCTTTACATTGTGCGTGGTGATTACGCCGCCTGTGGGAATAGCAGTCAAGGCCTTACCGACAAGGCAGCCATACATCCTAATTTCATCTCCTGCCTTTAATGCATTTTCTACAAACTTGTGTTTGGCTTGCACATCGTTGGGAAGAATTAGGTCGATGCCAGGAGCAGAAATTTTTTCTCCCGCCCGTAAATCAGTAAGAGCGACATAAACATTGTCGGCTGGATGAATCTTTAAAAACTTGGTTGACATAAGGAGAAATCTACTATCTTGCGCAATCGATTGCGCAATCTACTATTAATTTTAGTCATTTTGAGATTTAACACGCATTATAATTCAAATCTAGAAAGAATGCCGCTCAACAAATTCCTGGCACTTCGATTTGAAGCACCTTTGAAGTCGATTGTACCCGGCTTTCCATTTAGCAAATTAAGTTGCTTATTAGTTCCGAATGGCGCCATTGCTGTAAAAGATTGCGATTCAAATCGAAACTCAGCCGCTTGCAATTTGAAAACAATATCTAAAATTGGAGCTTCACTTGAAGATGTAACTATTACTAAGGTAGGATGACTCCAATTAAAACTGCATTGCTCTCATACGGTATGTCAGGTGAGATCTTTCACGCACCACTACTAGCCGTAGACTCAAATTTTTCACTTACGACCGTTCTCCAAAGAAGTTCCGACAAAGCGAAGTCCCGGTATCCAAACATTAAAATCGTAAGACAACTCGACGAAATACTGAAAGATGACAGCATTGAACTTGTTGTTATTAATACGCCTAATGAATCTCATTTTGCCTATGCAACCAAGGCGCTAGAGGCCGACAAGCACATCATTGTTGAAAAGCCTTTTACTGTCACGGTTCAGGAAGCGGATAAACTGATTAATCTTGCCAGCAAAAAGAAAAAAGTTTTAACGGTTTTTCAGAACAGAAGATGGGATGGGGATTTCATGACCGTAAAAAAAGTTTTGGAAAACAAATGTGTCGGCAAGATCGCAGAGTTCGAACTGCATTATGACCGATATCGAAATTACATTGAAGCAAATACATGGAAGGAGGAGCAAGGTCCGGGTACCGGCATTCTTTATAATTTAGGTTCCCATATGCTTGACCAGGTGATGATGTTGTTCGGCATGCCCAAGGAGGTTGATGCGCGCGTCGGTATTCAGAGACCTAACGGCAGAGTCGAAGACTTCTACGACATTCGTATGCAGTATGACGGCTTTTACACAATCGTCAAGTCAAGCTATTTAGTACGCGAAGCTACGCCGCGCTATATTCTCCATGGAACAGAAGGCTCTTTTATCAAATATGGAATTGATCCGCAGGAACAGGCATTGAAGGATGGAAAGGTTCCCGGCAGTCCCGGTTGGGGTTTGGAAGGAAAAGAATTATGGGGGAAACTTAATGCTACCATCGACGGCTTGCATTTTGAAGGACCAGTCGAAACAATTCCAGGAAATTATTCCGAATTCTATAGTAACGTTTATAATGCGATACGTAATAACGCGCCTCTAGCAGTGAAGCCGGAGGAGTCACGCGATGTAATAAGATTAATCGAAGCATGTTACGAAAGCCACAAATTGCGCAAGGCAGTTAAAGTCTAAACAACCTATCAATACCATGTCATACTTGAATTCATTATTTAGTCTTGAAAATAAAGCTGCTGTTGTTACCGGAGGAACAGGGGTTCTTGGAAGTTCACTGGTAAAAGCCTTGGCAATGGCAGGAGCTAAGGTCGCTATAGTTGGACGCCGGAAAAACGTCGCTGATGATCTCGCGCGTACAATCCAGAAGGAAGGCGGTAATGCGATCGGTGTCAGTGCCGATGTATTGGATGCAAAACAATTGACAGAGGCACGAAAAGTTATTATAGATCAGTTTGGATCAATCAATATACTGGTTAATGGCGCGGGGGGAAATATGCCAGGTGCGACTATACCAACAGATAAAACTTTTCTGGATTTGAATATGGATGATTTCCGCCAGGTGGTTGATCTTAATCTTACTGGTTCGGTACTGCCGACACAGATTTTGGGCGAACCAATGATGAAAGCAAAAAGTGGTTGTATTATTAATATCTCTTCTATGGCGGCGTATCTGCCGATCACAAGAGTTGTTGGTTATTCAGCCGCAAAAGCAGCCATCAGCAATTTCACACAATGGCTTGCTGTAGAAGTTGCCAAAAAGTTTGGAGAAGGAATCAGAGTTAATGCTATTGCGCCAGGTTTTTTTCTTACGGAACAGAATCGGACTTTGCTTACGACTCCAGACGGCGGGCTAACGGATCGAGGAAAGTCTGTTATTAGTCAAACACCGTTTGGCCGTTTTGGGAAGCCCGACGAATTAGCCAGTACGCTAATCTGGCTATGCTCTGACGGTGCTAAGTTTGTGTCTGGCGTTGTCGTTCCCGTCGATGGTGGGTTCAGTTCGTACGCTGGCGTTTAGTAGTTAATAGTTAATTGTTATTAGTTAATCGTAAATAGAGATTTTGATATTATTCATTCTTCGATAACTTCAACACTTCAACACATCAACACTTAAACACCTTAACGCTTGAAGGTAATTACATTTGGCGAAATCATGATGAGGCTTTCAACGCCGGGCTATGCGCGCTTTACACAAGTTGATAGTCTTAATGTGCTGTATGCAGGATCAGAAGCGAATGTAGCGTGTTCACTTAGTCATTTTGGAATTCCGGCCGCGCATGTTACAAGGTTTCCGAACAACGATCTTGGACAAGCTGCTACTCAATCGTTGAAGCGCGATGGGGTCGATACGCAGTACATTATTTACGGTGACGAGCGCATGGGAGTGTATTTTTTGGAGAATGGGTCTATGCAACGTGCATCGAGAATCATTTACGACAGATTCAATTCAGCTTTTGCACATATCAGACCTGGAATGCTTGATTGGAAAAAGATATTGAAGGGTGCAACGTGGTTCCATTGGACGGGAATTACTCCGGCCATTTCACAGGGAGCAGCAGATGTATGTCTTGAAGCGATCAGAGTTGCCAGAGAAAATAATCTTACAGTTTCTGGAGACATCAACTATCGAAGGAACCTGTGGCAATATGGCAAGACCGCCCGTGAAATAATGCCTTCATTAATTGAATCAACTGACGTTATTGTTGCCGGCATTACGGACATGGAAAATTGTGTGGGAATATCAGGGGACACTTATGAGACCGCTTGCGCATCAATAAAAAAAGAGTACCCAACGATTAATACCATTGTAACGACGGAGCGCGAATCTGTCAGCTCTTCACACAACAGATTAAAGGGCTTGTTGTGGAATGGAAAACAACTAGTGCAGTCAAGGGAATATGACCTTACACATATCGTAGACCGTGTTGGCGCAGGAGATGCATTTATGGCAGGATTGATATATGCGTCTCTGAAAAAAATGGATGATACAGCAAGAATAGAGTTCGCTACCGCTGCAGGTGCCTTTAAACACTCGGTTGAAGGAGATGTAAATGTGGCTACTGCGCAAGAAATAGAAACACTGGTAAAGGGTGAAAACATTGGGAAACTTTTGCGATAAGCGCTTATGAAATTTACAAACGAGCAAATCGTCGGACGAATGAAAGAGTTGGGGTTAGTGCCACTCTTCACGCATGATGATATTCCCACTGCTCAACAAGTGATCGAAGCTGCGTATAGGGGTGGCGTTCGAGTGTTTGAATTTACAAATCGGAGGAAAAATTCGTTTGAGGTTTTTGTTGCAATGCTTGACTATTGCAAGAAATTTCCGGACCTCATGCTCGGCATTGGCACTGTGATGGATGGAGCAACTACTAAAAAGTTTATTGACGCTGGTGCACACTTTATTATATCACCAATCCTCAAGTTAGAAATGGCCGAAGTCTGCCGTGCTCATAATATCCTGTGGATGCCCGGCTGCGCTACTTTAACGGAGATTGTAACAGCGAAGGAAAACGGCGCAGAGGTGATTAAAGTTTTTCCGGGGTCTGTGCTTGGCCCTGGATTCGTGTCGGCTATTATGCCTGTTGTACCTGACCTTCAACTGATGATAACCGGTGGTGTAGAGCCTAACGAGGCAAATTTAACCTCATGGTTTAAAGCAGGAGCAATGAGCGTAGGAATGGGTTCTCAGTTGTTCACAAAAGAAATAATGGATAAGAAAGATTGGGCTGGTCTTGAGGAGAGGGTTCGCAATATTTTAATGACAGTCCAAAAGTTAAGGAAATAAATCTAGAAACTTTCCCCTGTAACCATGACAACCAATCCGAAACTAGTGGAAAACTTAAATTCAGTAAACCAGGAGATCGGTAAGTATCGATGGACAATTTGTGCATTAGTGTTCTTTGCGACAACCGTAAACTATATCGACCGGCAGGTCATTAGTTTGTTGAAATCCGATCTCACTACCGAATTTAATTGGACGGATGCTGACTATGCAAACATAGAAATCGCATTTAAGGTAGCCTATGCGTTGGGTATGCTTATCTCGGGGCGGATCATTGATAAAGTTGGGACAAAACTCGGCTATTTATTAGCAACATCTCTTTGGAGTGTGGCTGCGATGGGACATGCTTTCGTATCGACTACCTTGGGATTTATTGTTGCTCGTAGTGCGCTAGGTATCACAGAGTCGGCAAACTTTCCTGCTGCTATCAAGACCGTTGCTGAATGGTTTCCGAAAAAGGAGCGAGCGTTTGCTACGGGTATCTTTAACTCCGGAACGAATATTGGCGCGGTACTCGCTCCTTTAACGGTGCCGTTTATTACTGTTGCATGGGGTTGGGAATGGGCATTCGTTATTACCGGCGCTATAGGATTTATATGGGTAGTGCTTTGGCTGAAACATTATGAAATCCCTGCAAAACATAAAAAGCTATCAAAGCCTGAATACGATTATATCCACGAGGATAAGGATGATATTGCAGATGAGGCAAGAAAAGAGGAAAAGGTATCGTGGTTTCGTTTGCTTGGATTTAAACAGACGTGGGCATTTGTCATGGGAAAATTTCTGACCGATCCGATATGGTGGTTTTACCTCTTCTGGTTGCCCGACTTCCTCGAAAGTGAGTATGGCATCAAAGGTACAGGCTTAGCAATTCCTGTTGCAACGGTATATATACTGTCAACTGTTGGAAGTATTGGTGGCGGTTGGCTCCCGATGTATTTGATACGCCGGAATTGGGCAGCGTTCAAGGCGCGAAAAACTTCCATGCTCATTTACGCTTTTATGGTAACGCCGATAGTTTTTGCTCAGATTCTGGGAGGCGTTAACGTTTGGCTAGCGGTATTGGTTATCGGTTTGGCAGCATCGGCACATCAGGCGTGGAGCGCTAACATTTTTACAACGGTTTCCGACATGTTTCCCAAAAAAGCCGTGGGCTCAGTCACGGGTATTGGGGGTATGTTTGGGTCACTCGGTGGCATTTTATTGTCTGCGCTTGTGCAAAAAACTCTTTTCGTACATTATCGGGCGATAGGAGAAATAGAAACGGCCTATTACATCATGTTTATAATTTGTGGAGCCGCATACTTATTGGCCTGGTTGACACTTCATTTGCTTGCCCCGCGGATCGAACGAGTGAAAATTTAGGATTTCCGGTTGTCGAAGGAAAGGGAACTACAGCGCGAAATGCTAAATTCGTTGAATGGTCCTTGGGGTTAGAATCCAAATTGGATGGATTAATGGGCTTACTCGCCAGTTAGGCGTCTATATGTCAAGACCATAGCTATTATTATGTTGATAGATGCTGCTACATGCTGGTGTTGCCGCGTCCGTTGTTGGTATTGAATAGGAGTTGATCACGTTGTCTGTACGTATTAAAAATGGAAAAGAAATTTCAGAACAAATACCGCATCGCGTCTGCGCGCGCGCCATGGTGGGATTATGGACAGGATGCTGCGTATTTCGTTACAATCTGCACAAAAGACCGTAAACATTTTTTCGGGGATGTAGTAAATGGGGTAATGAAATTATCCCATGTGGGTATTATTGCAGATCTATTATGGAACGAAATAAAAAATCACGCAAACCATATCGGATTGGATGAATACGTGGTGATGCCGAACCACGTTCATGGGATTTTGATATTGAATGGGAACCGGGTAGAGACAACGCATGCGTTGTCTCTACCACCGGTTCCCGAACCCCCCACCAAATCCCGGTTCCAAAACCAGGGCAAAAATACCCTGTCATCCATCGTCGGGTCGTATAAATCGGCCGTCACCAGACATGCGCATCGCCTGGGATTTGAATTTGAATGGCAATCGCGTTTCCACGACCACGTCATCCGCAACGAGGAAGAATATCATCGTATTGCGAATTATATCAGCCTTAATCCTAAAAAATGGAACGAGGATAAATTTAATAAATGACAAATACGTGGAAAGGGCGTAACCGAGGACTGATTGACCTATATCTTGATACGTTTGCAATCCCTACTGAATTTTAACGCAATTGATTTGACGAAAATCGTCCTATATCCTGCCTTCAAAATACGAATCATGCCATTGAAATATCTAAGTTACAAGAGAGGTTATCTTTAAATAAAATTACTTTCTATACTTGGACTGATTTAAAACCTGAACCACAAAAACGAAATGGCAAAAACAAATACCCCTGAGCTAAGAATACAAGCATCCAATATGGAAGCTGAGTTTAAACGCATCCTGATTAAATATAATTTTACAGAGGAAAAGGCTGCGACCCTCGCGAATGTTTATACTGTAAATAGCATCGAAGGTGTCTATACTCATGGGGTTAACCGTTTTGCAAAATTTATTAAATATGTTGTCGATGGACATATTAAGCCTCATGAAGAGGCTGAAAAAATTCACGGTTCCGGTTCATTGGAACAATGGAACGGTAAACTTGGACCGGGTCCCATAAATGCTTTGAAGTGCACTGATCGTGCGATTGAAATTGCAGATAAAAACGGAATGGGTTGCGTGGCAATCGGAAATACAAACCACTGGATGCGTGGCGGAACTTACGGATGGCGCGCCGCGGAAAGAGGGTTTGCTTTTATCGGGTGGACCAATACAATCAAAAATATGCCTGCCTGGGGTGGGATAGATGCAAAACTTGGAAACAATCCACTTGTAATTGCACTCCCCTATAATGGCGAAGCTATCGTGCTCGATATGGCTATGTCTCAATTCTCGTACGGAGCACTTGACCTGCACGTGCTACGGAACCAACAGTTACCTGTTCCAGGTGGCTATGACAAGGAAGGGAATCTTTCTACGGACCCGCGTGCAATTCGTGAATCAGAAAGAACTTTGCCCATCGGGTACTGGAAAGGCTCAGGCCTATCGTTGCTTTTGGACTTATTGGCCGCTGTCCTTTCTGGTGGATCACCTGTTTTTGAAATTTCGAAAGACAATGTAGAGAACAATTTGTCGCAGGTGTTCATAGCCATTAAACTCTCATCTTTGAGCAACGCTAGCGCTATACCCACACTATTGAAACGTGCCATCGACGATTACCATGCATCGAAACCCGCGGAAAATTCAAAGGTTCTTTATCCGGGCGAACGTGTTGTCAAAACGAGAGAAGAAAATCTAAAAAACGGCATCCCTGTCATTCAGAAAGTGTGGGACGAAATTATGACCCTCTAGCACACAAAGGATAAAGTCTATCGATGATAACTCTGGCCCAGCTGGAGATATTGTCACCGTGATCATTGATCGATGCGGTCGGTCATGCTCATAAGCCTACTGCTTTTTGCTTTCAGCGTTTAACCACTTACTCATATCTCAATGTTTTTGCCGGATTGCTCATGGCTGCCCTAATGGTCTGCATACTCACGGTCAATATTGCCACAACGATAGCCATACCAGCGGCGAGAATATAGAGCAAGCCATCCATTTGAATATGATAAGCGAAAGTATTTAACCACTGGTTCATGAAAAACCATGCGATCGGCCATGCTATCAGGTTCGCGATCACAACCAGCATAATTATTTCTTTTGATAATAAAGTAAGAATATTTGACACCGACGCACCCATAACCTTGCGAATACCTATTTCCTTTATTCTTTGAAGCGTATTGAATGTCGCTAATCCGAACAATCCCAGACTGGCAATCAAAATCGCGAGTCCCGCAAAGACTGTAAACAGCTGACTTTGTTTTTGTTCTGCGGCGTACAGGTTCCTGTAACGCTCACTCACAAACTGGTATTCGAAAGGGCGGGCAGGCAGAAATGATTTCCATACCTTTTCCAGATGCTCAAGGCCCTGCTTCATTTCTGCGGCAGCAATGTTGACCGACAAGGCATTGTAATTTGTATTCCGCTGCAAAAAGATCATGGGTGTGATTTGCTGATGAAGTGATTCAAAGTGAAAATCTTTTACAATACCGATCAACTTTCCTTTGACATCTGCATATTGAAATTCGCGGTCAATATAGTCCTTAGGATTTTCCCAACCGATATCCTTCGCCGCCGCTTCATTGATAATAAAGGCCAATGAATCATCCGTAGGAACCTCTTTTGAAAACACGCGGCCTGCAGCAATGGACACTCCGTATGTGTCAAAAAATTCGGTGTCTGTAGAAATACTTTTTAGATCAATATTGACATCGCTCAGGCTGTCGCCTTGAAGGACCCTAGGTGAACCATATGAGTCCAATAGCCTTCCCGTTGGGGTTCGCGAGGACCGCGCTGCATTTTCTATCGATGATGCCTTGGTTAGTTCATTATAAAACGCGTCATAACTGTCGGCTAGTTCTGAATAATAGGGTAGGGTTACAACCTGATCCTTTTCATATCCAAGGCTCCGTGAATTCAGAAATTCAAGTTGCTTGAATATGATGAGGGTGCCAATTATAAGAACGATAGAAATCGAGAACTGAGCAACGACAAGCCCCTTTCTGAGTAATCCTTTCCCAGGAGCTTGTCCCGTCTGTCCTTTTAACGTGACAGCTGGTCGAAAAGATGAAATGACAAATGCCGGATAGATCCCCGCAAGAATTCCAACCACCAGGGCAAATGCGATGAGCCCTATAGCAAGTGAAGGATTTTGGAAGAGATCAAGTGTGAGCTGCTTGTTGGTGAAAGCGTTTAGTCTTTCGATTGTCAGAATTGAGATTCCCGCTGATAAAAGAAGTGCGAGCAACGCAGTGACTACCGACTCACTAAGATATTGATAGATCAATTGCGTTCTGAACGCACCTACCACTTTGCGAAGTCCAACTTCTTTCGCGCGTTTGGTTGCTCTCGCCGTCGACAGGTTGATAAAGTTGAAGCAGGCGATAAGAACAATGAAAAGACCAATGATGGCCATCATATATACGTTGGTGATACTGCCATTTGCCTCCAATTCATCGTCGAGATGAGAGCGAAGGTGGATGTCTGTTACTTTCTGTATATACAGTGTTGTTGATTCTGAAGCCTTCCAATCCGCTTTAGCCCCCCAGTTGCCACGCGCATAATTGCCAAAATGTTTATCCATAAATGACGGAAGACGTGCCTCGAGTTTCTTCGGGTCAGCGCCTTTCTCTAATAGGAAATATGTGCCGAAAGAATTGTTTCCCCAATTCGTCTCTAATCCTTGTCTACCATAAATATCATCATTCTCCAGGGTGGAAAATGAAGCAAGGAATTCAGGATGCCAATGCGATTGGAAAGGAAAATTTTTGAAAACACCTGTGATCTCAACGTCGAATGCATTGTTCACTCGTAATCGCCTGCCTAAAATGTTCTCGCTATTGAAATATCGTTTCGCAGCGCTTTCCGAGAGCATAATCGTAAATGGCCGGGATAGCGCCGTCGCCGGATCACCCGATTTTACTGTGATATCAAAAATTTTAAATATGTCCGGCTCGGCCAGATACAAATTATCCTCGCTGTTTGAAATTTTCAGCATGCCATCTTCTTCCAATCCGAGTACGAGTGTTGTGTTGAGGGTGCGTGCAATGGTTTCAATCTCACCAAAGTCATTTTTCAAGAGCGGCCCGATCGGGGGAGCAACATTTGCAAGATGCAGATTGACTTTGCCTTCAGGCGAATGAAAACTACGAGTTACCCTGTACATTCTATCGGCATTAGAATGGTATTTTTCGTAGCTGATCTCGTCTGAAATGTATAGATATATCAAAGTAGCACAAGCCATCGAGAGTGCAAGGCCAGCGATGTTTATAAAGGCGGTTAGCTTGTTTCTGAATATCGATCGAAAAGCAACCTTGATGTAATTACGGATCATACTTAGTCGGATGTTAGTGAACTCGTTGACCAAAGATCGTGCGCGCATAAAAAGGTTGCATGACGACCAAAAACAAGATATTGGCCAGCCAACAGTGTTCACAAATGTTCAAGAGCGTGTCCGAATATGATAGGAAGGGATAAAAGGCTTCGAATTAAACTGCAATCCGATCTACTCTTACGATCTTTTTGATCCTGTCTCCAACCCGAATTTCGCCCGCCGTAATAACCTTGGCAAAAGCTCCGCGCAATCGAAGTTCACGAGCATCCTTCGTACTCACAAATTTTAACGCCTCCACACCAAATCGATCTCTGAATTTCATACAACCCGTGTGAGGAACATCGGTTATTTCAAGAACGGCCGAACCAATCTCAAGCCATTGGCCTGGCTTTATGTTTGAGGTACTCAAATCCAAATCCACAACAAGGTTGTCACCGGCGAGTGGCCACCGGTCTTTGGATGTTGCAATAAGGTGAAGACACCGGCTGTTAATTAACGAGATTTGTACAGAAGGATCAGGGCTGCCGTCAGGCAATGTTTTCCAACATCCCTTCGACCAATGGTCACCCTGAACTCCAAATTCTGGCGAGATATTGCAATACCAGGGTACCTCGCGTTCCCGCTTTCTGGGTCTTACCACAATCATGAACAGGACTCCATTATCTGCTGGCGAATTCCTAATATTTTCGAGGCCAAGCTCCATGTCGGCAATCGTTCGGTGCTCAATCATACTCAGAGATTTTATCTGTAAAATAATGAAAATCGATTACAAAGCAGTGCGCAAAACATCGCAGCGCGAAGGACTTAGCACGTATTGTGTAAACAAAAAAGCCCCTCTCTTGGGGCTTTACTGATTGCATATTTTGAACTTCAATTTTCTCCTATGGCTGTCAATTTATGTATGTCATTATTGATCGAAAGAATCAGAAGACTTGTGGCTGTACAAAACACCGGACTTGTGATGCAATGATGACCATTCCAGCTGCCATCGTTGTTTTGAATTTTTAACATTCGGCCACTTATATTATCGTACCATTTTTGCCAACCTTCGTCTTTGCCGATAACCATGCTTTCACCTGTTTGCAGGTAACTTAAGAATTCTTCTCCGCCGTTGCTTCCAAATCCATCCATTACATCATCACGTTGCGCTTTTTCTTTTGCTGATTGGTACACTTCATACGCGGTTGTGTACTTCAAAGCATCGTCTTTATCGAAACCAATTCGTTGAAGGTTTTCGGCTGATACCGGAGCATTTGCTAACAGTCTACCTTCGCGTTTAGCCTTTTCGAATTCTTCCTCTACAAGTCTCGCTTCTTTGGCGCTGGCCCTCACGGAACCAGAGATAGAATACAACATTACACCTGCACCCATGTCCGTATTGACATCGCCGGTCTTTGTATCGTAGTTATTCTTTTGTGCCTGGCGCGACCGTTCTAATAGTTCGTTGTCCACGTTGGCTCCTTTGGCCTGTGCAGTCTCAAGCGCATTTGCGGCAAACGATGATTGGAGAACGCCAGCCCATCCGGCTCCGGCGATATTTCCACTTGCATCCTGCGCGCGCTGAATTTTTGAAACACACGTGTTAAGATTTCTTTGGATGCGTTGATATAATAACTTGTCGTCCGTCGCATAGTCCAGAACGTTAGATAGGAACTGAGCAGTAAGGATCACATCGATGTTTTGGCCCAACTTCATTTGGATCTGTGTTCCAGTCAAGTTGGTGATATTGAGGCTTTCATCCTGGGAATTTTCCACTGCGCTCAATAGAAATTCAATTGCTTTTTGTAATTCTTTTGAATGAGTACCCCCTTTCAGGTTAGAACCACTTCGCAAGATCGCCATCGCAACCATTGCTGTTGTTGCTGGATCCGGTTCGACGGCGTGTGGATCAATAATATCCTGTCGGCTGTGACTGCCGGCGCCCCAACCGCCATTAGCATTCTGTGCCCTAATAATCCAGGACAAGCCGCGATCAATTGATAGCATAACTTTTTCTGGCGTTTTGTATTGGCTGTGAAATTCTGATGATTCCTCACCCATCAATGTGCGATAGACGCACCCTTTTGGAGGAACAAAAGGCTTCTTTTTTTTCTCATCTCCACCGATTTTTCGAAAAGAGAACCCTAGCAACAGAATTGATCCTACTGCCAATCCTGTGAGTACAAAATATTTCCATGGTTTCATAGATGGTATTTATTTTTACCCTATGATGCCTGTTCAATTAAAATTCCATAAGGCTGACTCACTATAATTTCTTAAAACCATTCATTTTCGACGAAAACCGACCAGATGTGCAATGGCAACACGATTTGATGGACTGAATTGGAAGTGGAATGCTTGAGTTTGTTTTTTTTGGACCGTTTTCGATATTGAAAAAACAGCGTCAATATTATTGCATTTCGAATATTAACGATTCTTATCTTTCGGGATTATCAATCATTTAACCGTGAAGCGACTCATTAAAGTAGGCATTCCATTGGTGATCCTGGTAGTGGTGTACCTCGTCGGTCCAAAACCGGAGGCACCGGAATACAGCAAAACAATGCCGGCTGTACCGATGCAGTCTGCAGGTCTGGAAGCCTATATCACTTCAAAGGAGTCGCGACACAACATAAAGCCCAATAATGAAGCCCGAATTATCTGGAATGATAGCACCAAACAGAAAACTCCCTATGCGATTGTGTACCTGCATGGATTTTCTGCCAGCCAGATCGAAGGGGATCCGATTCATCGCAGGTTCGCAAAAGAATTCGGGTGTAATCTTTTTCTGCCAAGACTAGCCGATCATGGGATTGATACAACGGACGCCCTGGTGAACTTTACTGCTGAGCGAGCCTGGGAGAGTGCTAAAGAGGCATTGGCGGTGGGCAAACAACTTGGAGAAAAAATTATACTATTAAGTACCTCAACGGGCGGCACTTTAGCACTTATGCTGGCGGCTGAATATCCTGAGGATGTATTCGCTCTTATCAATCTTTCTCCCAACATCGCGATCAACGATCCTGCAGCATTTCTGCTAAATGATCCATGGGGATTGCAAATTGCCCGGTTGGTAATGGGAGGAGACTATCGCGTAACAGATTCAAACGGTGAACATGCAAAGTATTGGAACAACAAATATCGTCTGGAGTCGCTTACTGAATTGGAGGAACTCCTCGAAACAACCATGAGTAAACAGCTATTTGCCCGTATTCATCAGCCATCGTTAACGCTTTATTATTACAAAGATGAACAGCATCAGGACCCACAAGTAAAAGTGAGTGCGATGTTAGAAATGAACGAACAACTGGCCACGCCGAACCATCTGAAAGTTGCCAAAGCTATGCCCGAAGCTGGTGCACATGTATTAGGATCTTCTATGACATCCAAGGATGTAGATGGCGTTTACAGGGAGATCAGGGACTTTGCGATAAGTAAACTTGAAATGTCAAGTGTATCGTCTGCCATAATGGTCAGGTAGAGTAATTGTAAACGACTCTACTTCTTGAGAATTTCAAGCGCCTTTTCTAAGTCTTCTGGCGTATCAATGCCTAACGTTTCTGTCGTAGTTTCAGCCACACTAATCTTGAATCCATTCTCCAACCATCGCAGCTGTTCCAAGGATTCTGCTTTTTCAAGCGACGAGACAGACAATCTGTGCAGTCGTTCGAGTACATCGGCACGATACGCATACATTCCGATGTGTTTGTAAAATTTATGTTTGTTGGTCCACTCCTTTTCCGGCGTATTACGTATGTGAGGGATCGGAGAACGACTAAAATAAAGCGCCTCCATAGTATTGTTACAAACAACCTTCACCACGCTTGGGCTAAACAATTGTTCTTCATTTGTAAGCTCTTTGATCAGCGTAGCGATTTCAGTCACACCATCAAGCCTTCCTGCGAGAAGATCTATTTGTTGTGGTTGGATAAAAGGCTCATCACCCTGAATATTGATCACATAGTCATACTTCGTTCGCTGATGCGTAAGCGCTTCATGGCATCTGTCTGTCCCGCTCACATGGTCAGTTTTCGTCATGCATACTGAACCACCAAATTTTTTCACGTGGTTATATATTTCCTCATGATCTGTTGCAACAACCACATCGTTAAGCGCACTGGATTGTTGGGCCTGTTCGTACACCCGTTGGATCATGGACTTGCCCCTGATGACTGCAAGCGATTTTGCAGGAAAGCGTGTCGACGCATATCGGGAGGGTATTATTCCGATGATTTTCATTCTGCCGCGGTTTTTCTTACGAGCAAGCTTGATCCGATTACATTGACTACCTCCACAGGTGAGCCTTTGTCAATGTATTCACCTCGTGTGTATGCGTCATAAATTACGCCATCGATCACAACTTTACCACTGGGTCGCAATACGGTTTCCGTTATTCCCTTTTTGCCAGTCAGGGAGTTGGTAATAAAGTTAGCTGTATATCCCTGAACACTGTCCTGCGTGTCGGTTAGAGCGATGCGTTTGAAAAATCTTGTATCAGGAAGTTTGGAACCTCCTACAAAAAACAATACCATCGAACCCAATAGGCCACCCATTACCGCGGCCAATGCTCTCAGCGCATCATTCATAGGCACAAATTCGAAATCAAATGCGTCGTTATTGAGCATAATGAGTACTAATGATCCCACCACGAGGCAAATGCCACCAATGCCAGCAATACCAAATCCCGGAATCACAAAAATCTCTACGGCAATTAACGCCAACCCTGCGAAGAATGCGATGATCTCCCAGTTTTCTGCGAGTCCGTTCAGATAGTAGGGTACGAGGTAAAGGATGAGCGCAACCAGTGCTGCCAATCCTGCAAATCCCACCCCTGGTGTTTGCATTTCAAAATATATTCCACCTAAAATCACCAGGATGAGTATTCCGCTGATAAACGGATTCAGGAAAATGCTAATAATTTTCTCAGTGCGACTCAGTGTAAACCGGTCGATGTCATATGATGCTACGTTATTTTTTTTCAAGATTTCTTCAATTGAAGAAACTTTGCCTTCACAATAACCATTTCGTATAGCCTCAGAGGTAGAAAAAGTGATAACCTGTCCAACCTTCTTAACACCCTCCAACTCCACATTTTCGTCGACCATTCCTTCTGCGATCACTGGGTTTCGGTTGTTTTCCTCCGCAGTCGATCTCATTATAGATCGCATGTAGGACTGATATTTATCAGGTGCGCGTTCGCCACTCCCATCTACAACGGTAGCGGCACCTATACTCGCTCCAGGTGCCATGTAAATACTATCACATGCAATTGATATTAGCGCACCAGCGGAAGCAGCATCAGCATTAATGAAAACCCACAGCGGCTTTTGGAATGCCATTAGTTTGTCCACGATGTCTTTGGCATCTGTGAGAATACCGCCGTAAGTATCCATTTCGATTATTATTATCTCAGCTTCAGTTTGCTTGGCGTGATTTAATGCCAGTTCCACATATCGAGTCATGCGGGGATCTATGACATCCTTAATTTCCATCACCATGACTTTTGTGTTTTGCGCAAGTACCATCTGCGCCGTCATAAGAAAGAAAAGCAAGGTTGACTTTGAAATAAGGTTCTTCATAGGCATCGGCTCCAAGTCATAATATCAACGTTCATATTCGCCCTCGATCAAGTCACCAAATTATTCCGACTACTTTGGCCTATATTTGGGGCTCATTGGTAAAAATCATGTTTTAAATCAAGTTGACAAAACATAACTCCTTAGTTTACATAAATTTAAACTTTATACAGTTGTCGCGCAGTATAGCCTTTAAGTTTTCGCAGGTTTTTGATGGTGTTATCTGGAACTTGAAAGTTTCTGACGAACGAGACTTAATTCTTATCGAAGTGCGTGAACATGAACAGCGGCGGGTACGGTTCTCTGCCCTTGATTACAAGCTCGATAAATTCGTCTGGACCAACAAAGAGATGGAGGAGCCTTGGTGGATAAGCCTAAGTGGAATGGCAGGCAATTTTGCACTTTTTACTCTTTATACAGATACAAATAACCCCGATAAAAAAGCAGTGCTGGCGTACCATATTTGTGAGGAGAAGGTTGCCTGGTGGAAAAATGATTTTACGATCGAGGCGATTTCAGGCGAATATGTGAGAGGTGCCACAGAAAAATTTGGAAAACAGCAACTAGTGCTTGACGCTAGCACTGGTGCCCAGGTTGGACCTTCATTATTTCATGTAAGAAAAGAGGAGAAAGTGCGCCGCCCCCACCATTACCCGGAAGGGCATCCGTATTTTAATACCGTGAAAACTTTTTTAAACCGAAAATTCAATTTATTACCGACTTCAGCGTTGGAATACCTGGAACACGACTCTTTAATTTTTATTTCGTGTTATCTTCAAGAAAATGAAATGGCGAACTATTTGTTCGTGCTTTCACCTGATGGGACGCTATTGCTAAAGGAAAAACTTGGAGAACATCTGCAGGGAATTGGTTTGGATACTTTTTTCATCTTATCAGGTTGCTTAATTTTCGTGCGGAATAAAGGAGAGTTGGTTAGTTACAAGATTTTATGATTAATGAATTAATTTTTTCGAGCGTTTTATTTTTTAATGCTCACCAGGAGCATCGCGATTCTCTTGGGACAGAAACTGTCAACGGTAAGCTATTCGTTATCCATAGTGTAGGTGAGAAAGAAACCCTTTATGGAATTTCCAGGCGCTATGGTGCATCTATAGAAAGCATCTTGCAGTATAATCCATCTGCTGATGCAGGTCTTGAAATTGGTCAAATCATCAAGGTTCCATATACGGCGAAAAAGGCTATAAGCAGCGGTCCCGGTTCAACGCACATTGTGGCAGCAAAGGAAACCATGTATTCTATTTCCAAACTTTATGGCGTTTCAATTGAAGACATCAAACAATGGAACAACCTGAAAGATAATTCTCTTTCCATCGGGCAAACACTCATTATCAAAAAAGGCAGTACAACATCTTCTTCGTTACCTCAAAAGTCTGCTCCTGACACAAATATTGGTAAAGATGGAGTTCATACCGTGGCGGCGAAAGAGACTATGTATTCGATAAGTCGCCAGTATGGAATTAGCGTCCAACAGCTTAAGGAATGGAATAAGCTTGAAGGCAACGACATAAGCATCGGTCAACAGTTAGTCATATCGGCACCAAAAGGGGCTGTGACACAGGTGGCAACAACAGCCAGAGAAGAACGCTCTCAAAAGGAAACTGTACCCGTTGTACAAAGTTCACAACCTTCGCAACCTACAGGAAACCCGCCGGCACAGAGCTCGACCTCAACAGTGTCTGAAAGTAAAAAGGAAACTCCAAGCACAGGTACAGCTACTAAACCGGCATCTGAAGAGCAAACGATTAGGGTAACCGAGACAGTGAAGAATACTGACGAAGTGCTACAAAGCGGTCTGGCTGAATTAATTGAAGGTACTAGCGGTAATCGTAAATATCTTGCTCTTCATCGAACTGCTCCCATCGGAACCATAATGAAAGTTCGAAATGAAATGAATAATCGTGAAGTATTTGTGCGGGTTATGGGAAAACTACCGGATACTGCGGTAAATAATAAGCTGGTAATTAAAATATCCAAGTCTGCCTACGATAGACTCGGAGCGATTGATCCTCGCTTTCGTGTAGAGGTAACGTATTACAAATAAACTATCGCGTTCGTACGTAAAAATTCTTTACATGACCTTTCCCGGTGTCGCGCCGCTCTACATCAAATTGTTTCATGCTTTTTAAAAGCAGCACAAGTTTGTTGAAACCGTAGTTTCTGGGGTCGAAGTTGGGTTGCTTTTTCAATAATAAGTTTCCAAGGTCGCCGAGAAAAGTCCATCCACTTTCATCAGCGAGATCGTTAATGCTATCCGCTATCAGTTTAACAAGTTTCGGAGTAACCGGACTGATAGGTTGTTTACCATTTTCAGCAGTAGTCCGCGTACTTTTTTGTTTTTCCTTCGGAGATGTTAGTTCTTCTTCAAAAGATTTGTACTTGTCGAGTATTTCCAGGTAGATAAATTTATCACACGCAGAAATAAAAGCAGTGGGTGTTTTCTTTTCTCCAAATCCAAATACTTTCATGCCAGCTTCGCGAAGACGTGTAGCCAGTCGGGTAAAATCACTGTCGCTTGAAATGATGCAAAAGCCGTCAACGCGTCCGGAATATAAAATGTCCATTGCGTCGATAATCATCGCAGAGTCTGTTGCATTCTTTCCAGTGGTATAGCTGTATTGATGAATCGGTGTGATGGCGTACTCGAGCAAAACAGATTTCCACCCCGAGACAGTGGGCTTAGTCCAGTCAGCGTAAATCCGTTTGAAAGTGGGGTTTCCGTATTTTGCGATCTCTTCTAACATTCCTTTGATGTTGGAATAAGGAACGTTGTCTGCATCGATCAACACTGCCAGACGAAGATCTTTAGTCACCTCGATATCCGAGGTGTTGTCAGAGGCGACTCTCGTTTTAATCACCGGCGCCATCGATTAGGATGATTTTTAATATCACATGAGACTGATTGTTGGCTACTAACAGCATGGGACAGGGAGATGTTCAAAACGTTTCCGTGACACGCATTAAGGAAAAGAATTGAAGACATTTCGATTGAGTTCTCAATCGCTTGCCGATGAATGAAACAACGGCCGAACTCCAAGCGAATCTTTTTGGCCAACTTCACTGAGGTAATTTTTGTTTGCCTGAAGAAAAGTATTAAACTTTTTTGTTATTGCATCATACTCGGACTTAAAAAGATCGATTCTTTGATCAGCAATACGGATCTCCTGGACAAGCTTTTGCAGCGTTGTATTATACTCAAATTCTGATCGTTCTTCAGCAATACTGATTATGTCGGATGTGAGTTGCCGCGAGAGTTGGTCATATTGTTGAATCACATTTCTATCGGACATAGATTGTACATCGTAACGCGATTCTTTCAAATGATCAAGTTTTTCGTCATAGACTCCGAGACTATCCGATGATGACGTTACCTGCAATTCATGAAGAAGATTGCGCATTGCCTTGAGTTTTTGGTTGTCATCATGGATCATCATATTCCATGAGCGCAGCACACTATCATGCAGGGATAAATAGATATCTGTGACAGAGTCGGCTTTGGTGAAGGTTGTATGATGTATATCAACTTTTTTCGCACAGCACAACATTCCGCCCAGGAAGGTCAGGGATACAAGGAATGCTGGAAGACGTTTAACCATTGCTTTATTTTCGTCCTCATGAATACGGCACTTCCCGCAAAATGTTCCAGGTATAAAATTAAAATTAGTGTTGATCATGGATTTCTGTGAAAACACCAATTACGACCGATTTGATTAATAGCGACTTACTCACCAAGCGACAGAAACCTCAAACCTCAAACTTACGGGTAAGTGATATCGAATGACTCAGGTAAAAGTTGATTTAAATGGTGTTTAAGGTGCTTAACGTAGTCGGCCGCAAACCATTTCAACGTTTGCTGCCCACCTGTCGCAAGTGGACAATACTTTTGATGCGTATCTATCGGCATCCCCTGCAACACGGACGCAATACGCTCGTTTAGCAAGGTCCACAACAGAATCAACTCTTTCTTACTAGCGCTTCTATATTGATTTGCCGACACCCAGAAATCCTGATCATATGATATCAAACGAGGAGGTGTTTCATATTGGCCACAAATAAAACGGCGCAGATTATTTTGTGCGGAGTCAATGAGGTGGCCCAAAATTTCGATTTTACTCCATTTTTTAGGATTGGGAGAAGCATAGAATTGATCATCCGGGATAGTAGATATTTTTTCGCTGTATTCGCGAACAACTCCCAAAAGTTCGTGTATTATTATTTGCATGGTTCCTTCTTCAAATGAGTGGAAAAACTATGAATGCGTGAAATTCGTTTCTTTGGTTATGGGATTGAAGTACCTGGACTTTTTGTGGGCACTGGATTTTCTTTACCGATATCACCCCCGGTGTCATTCTAACGAAATAATTCTGCTCGCGGATGACATTCTCAAATGGATTAATCACGAGTTGCCGGAAGATAGTAGTTCAATAATCTATTTAAAAAGCTGCTTTAGCTCTCCCTATGAAGCGGCAAACGCCGTTTGGAAAGAAATTGTCCTTTTAGCGGGGCCTTTTATAAGGCAAAATTGAAAAATGGGAGTAGACTTACGGGTTCTTCTTCAATCCATTCACTAACATATCAGCAAGCTGAAATCCCAAGGCTGAAGGGTCGATTGCAGAATCGGGATCATACCACATTGGCATCCAGTTTAAGGATGAGAATAGCGTCATCACAGCCAACTTTTTGTCAATGGTGCTTTTAAATTCTCCCGTGCGAACTCCTTCTTCCAAAATCGTCTTGAATCTGTTGATGTAATTTATGCGCAACAGAAGGAAGTCGCGCAGATAAGGCTCACTGAGGTGACGGTGTTCATTCATAAAGACGGCCGATGCAGTCAGGTCTTTCGCCATCACTTGAATGTGACCTATTATTCCCATGCGAAGTTTTTCGCTGGCGGGCACATTTTGTTTTTCAACCTCGTTCAATGATTTTCTGAATTCTGCGGCCATATCAAAACAGAGGCTTCGCAAAATTTCTTCTTTTGATTTAATGTGGGAGTACAAACTGGCCGCTTCGATACCCAACAACTGCGCAAGGTCGCGCATGGACGCGGCGGCATACCCCTTCTCCTTGAAAAGCTCCGCAGCTTTGCGAATGACTTGTTCTTTACGGGATAAATTTCCTAGCGCTTCCGACATGGTTTTAGTCTTAAAGTTAAAAAAATAATCAAAGCAGAGCGAAAATAAAAACATCGAGGCCTTTCTTCAAACCAAAAGAAAGTAGGTCACAAAATTTTTTGTTGAAATACTGAGGGTTGCAAACAACCGTTAGGCGATGGATGCAACGTTCCGGTTAGCGGTAGTGTCAGAAACCAGATTAAAATTGTGACGTCCAACTGTGTGAAAAAAAACAGCGCTCGGGGAGCGCTGTCGAAATATTCTTATCAGCACCTCGTTTTCTAGAAGACTACACCAAAACTGAAGGCATTTAGTTTTGGGCCTTTTCCTTCGCTGAACAATTCATTGAGATCATAATTGAAAAACAGATCAGTTGATCGATAGCCTAATTGCAAGCGCAAACCATATTTGAAATTGTTGAGGTAAAAGCTATCGTTGTCTTTTTCCTTCTCGCGATCATCACCCTTGTAAACAAGTTTTGAGTGGCTGGAAATTCTGTAACCTATATACGGACCAAGTCCAACTCGAAATGAATTATTATATCCATCCCAGAAGCGACTCTTCCGGCTATGTCCACCGAAGTCTACGATTGGTATCAATGAGGCTTGAACATAGGATGCCGATAATTTGCTCTTCTTAAAACTTACATCGCGGGTATCTTCGACAAATTCGATACCAGTATCTTCCTTAACAATCCTGACATTATCTTTTTCAAACTTGAATGTGTACCAACTTAAACCAACTCCCCATTCAATGAATAACTTCGATCCCAACCGAGTACGCTGGATGGATGAGGCAGCAAGATACCATGAGCCCCACGGACGAACTGAATAAAGCGCATTGTCGCTATTAGGGAACTTTCCATCAGCCAGGTAATTATTTGTGCCCAGGTCGAAGTTGAAAGATTGCCAGGTCCGGCCCCAACGGTTGCCATGAAAATGATCTCTCCAATCCCGGTCGTCATCCCAATCGTCGTCATCATCGCTGCTGGTGTCACCAGTTTCCCACCAGTCGTCAGTATCGCTGTCCTTTGTAGTTGCAATTTCTGTTTGAGTCGAATCGCCGCCGGCTAAGCCAGTTGTATCCCTGTCTTCCAGTTTTTGTATCACATCCTCAAACAGCTGTTGGAAATCATAATGCTTAAGGATCTCAAGATCACTGCGGTCTTTTATGGTAAAGATTACGCGACTGGTTTTCGCTAGTTCAACAATCACGGTATCGCCAGGCTCCTGGGCTTTCGCAGTGATTGTAGTAAAAATTATTACAATAAATAAGAGCTTCTTCATAACCATCTACTTGTTTTGTCCACGTTTGTCATTCTTAAAATTCAGCGCGAGAATTTCATTTTTTCGTTCCCTCAGATCGCCGAAAGGATCCTGATTGCTTTTCAGATCATTTGCTTTCTGCAAGAACTTTTTTAGACTAGATGGTTTCTTTTCTGCCGACGTTGCTTCGGCCAATGTATTTTTATTTAAGTAACGGTTTGTCTCCTCCGAGGAAAATGTAAGCGTAAGGTTTGAATCCTCGCCGACAGCCTTCGATGGTTCAACGGTAGGGCTAACAGTGGCTGCATCCGATTCGTGCGCAACAGGATTCTCTGCTGTAACCTTAGTTGCGTTTTCAATTTCAATACTGCTTTCCTGGCTTTCTTTCTTTACTTGTACAGGCGTTACCATTTTAGTTTCCGTGGGCCGTATGGTTTTTGGTTTGTCAGTTTCCACTTTAGCGCTCACTGGAGTTTCGCTTGATATCTCTGGCTTTTGCTTGATAATATCTGGACTCTTCGGACTTTCAACCTTTTCTTGAGGCTTGACAGACTGAGTTTCTTTAATAGCCAGATGCTGCTCGTTGGATGTTGTCTTATTGAACCATAATAGATAGGCTGCGCCGGCGACTAGAAAAAAGACGGCGGCAACTTTCCACCAAACGAATTTACGTTCTGTTTTTTTTTCTAAAGCTGATTCAATCTTGTGCCACGCACCTTGTGGTACCGGCCTTTGATAGTTATGCAGTTTGTCGCGGAAAAAATTATCCGGCTGTTGTTGATTCATCATTGCTAAGTTTTTTATCTGCCATCCATTCCTGCTCCTTCAATGCTTTCTGAAGATATGTTCTTGCACGGCTCAGTTGAGACTTTGAAGTATTTTCGCTTATCCCCAGGGTGTCTGCGATTTCTTTATGAGAATATCCATCGATCGCATACATGTTGAATACTATCCTGTACCCAGTAGGCAAAGCGTTGATCAATTGAATCAGATCCTCCTCCTGAAGGTGGTCTTCCAGTTTGCGATAGTCCAACTGATAGTCAGCTTCTTCAAGCTGTGCTTCCAGGTGCATGTTCCGACGTTTCCTAAGACATGTAAGGGCTTCATTCACGACAATTCTCCGGATCCAGCCTTCAAAACTGCCCTCCCCTTTGTACTGGTCTATCCTTTCGAAAATTCTTGTAAAGGCAATGACCAACACATCCTCCGACTCCATAGGATCTTTAAGGTACCGGTAGCACAAACCGTACATCTTAGAAGAATAAGTGTCAAAAAGTGCCTTTTGCGCGTTTCTGTCGCGCTTTCGACACCCTGTGATCAATTCGTCTTCTTTAGCCCGGTAAATTTTGAATTGCATTTAGACCCTTTCGATCTGAAGATGCTAATATAACGCTTGGGGTTGCGTGGTGGGTGGGAAATGTTTATTGGAGGCGGCTGGGGAGGGATGCGACTTGGTATAGAGGTATAAGGTATAGAGGTATAAGGTATAAGGTATAGAGTGGAAGGCCCTATACCCTATACCCTATACCTCTAACAATACACCAGGAAGGCACGGCTCTACTCCCCCCTTGTCACATGCGGGTCACCCCGATAATCAATATCTCCTGCCAACTTTTCGGTCATCTTTAAAGAATTCTTCACATTTACTTTGGCGGATGATGCACCCCTGGCTTCTACAATGGCGTCGCTCGCTTCCAGGTTGTAGGCTTTGAGTGACGATGCAAATTCCAGGTCGGCATTCAGATTGTTTACCTGGCCCGATAACTCGGCTTCGGCCTTTCCGGTAAGATTCACAGCAAGGTTATGAGCATTGAGGTGGCCTCGCAGTTTCACAGGACCCCTCAGGTCGATGGCAACATTGTCGGCGATGAATTCATCAAATCTGATTGTACCAAGACCTTCAGCTTCGATCCTGTCCAGGTTTGGCATGGTTACATTCAATCGTAATTCCCTCATGTCGGGTCGCATTTTGTCCCAGTCGAAATCGCGGGACCTCCCTTCATACTCAATTACGAGTGATTTACCACGTTTGTAAATGTCGTATTTGTCCTTTTCGTCGCTGTCGCCAATCAATTCTACTGCATAGTCCTCTCCGCGCATGATGTGAACGTCAAAGAGGCCGCGCAGATCAAGTTCATCAAAATCGCGTAGACCAAAATCATCCGTAACATCGTCGGTGTCATCGGAATGTGATTCTGAGGGGGGACAGGTTTGGCATTGAATTCCGTCTTCAGTCATTATCCATGTGTTGCCATCCAAATGGTCGTAATCAATATAGTGGGTTATGAATCGGCTTGTTGCCTCATCAAGAATGAACGGAAAATTGTACGGGATATATAGCGTCATCTTCAGTCGCTGTTCGCGGAATACGGCATCGTCCTTGAATCTGACGTTCGAGTCAAATGTAATTATAGTGTCTTGAGCAGTGACGTTATAATCCACCATTTTAGCGTTCTCAATCGCTTGTTGACGCGTTGGTCCCTTCGCTTCAAAAGTCTGCACTAGTTTGAGATTGGTACCATTGTATCCCCTAAGCGTAAGCGAAGCAGCATCGTAATCATCCATGCCGACCTCATTAATTTGAAAGACTAAGGTTTTTCCTCTTACCGGATAGGTTGTCTCAATCTTAAATTCGCCATCCTCTTTGAAGGAGTAAATGATTTTCGGAATTCCGACACTGAGAATTGCAAGGCTTACAAAGAACAGGACGAACATTGTCCATCCGGCTGTTGCTCCAATGATAAGTTTGCGAGCGATTACCGACGCACCCAGAATAACAACGAAAACAGAAGGAATTAACGTTGCAATAAAAGCAGCGAACACAAGCCACCCTGAAACACTGTTGGTGAATACCTGCAAGGGCATGCTTATTTCATCGCTATGGATCCAGGGCCATGAAAATGCTGAAGTTGAAAAGACACCGACAATTGCACCGGCGGTAACTACTGAAGTAAACAGCAACGTTAGGCCTACCAGAACGACCGCGATGCCAATAGCGACTCTCAGCACTTCTACCATAGGGACCAATATTTTTCCAAGAACGGAAAGCAAGATTCCAATGACGCGGAAGGGGAGCAACAAAATTTTCGTCGCAGTGCTTTCTTCCTTGTTTGGGTCTACATTAAGGTTTTTTTTTATGTTGGATTCGATATTTGAAAGCGTTACCGGCTCCCCTTGCATTTCCATTCGGTCGGTAAGTGTTTTAGCTTCCGGCAACGCGATCCACAGCACGATATAGATAAAAATGCCTACGCCGAAAAATATTGTAAAGATGATAAACAGCAATCTAACCAGAACAAGGTCAAGTCCGAAATAGGCAGCAACTCCACCCGATACGCCACCTACCACTTTGTGCTCAGGGTCACGAAACATTTTTTTGCCTACCTCGGGTTCATCGAGATCGCTTGAACCGGGTACGATAATCCACATGATGATGTAAACCAATATTGTAATTCCATATGCAAAAGCCGTCAGGGCGAAAAGTAATCTTATCCATATAGGATCAACGTTGAAATAATTTGCCATTCCCGAACAAACGCCACCCAGTATTTTCCTTCGTTCGTCGCGAAGCAATTGTTTAGCGCCGGTGAAAGTTTTGTGTCCTTCGCCTGAAGAACTATCGTTGGTATAAGAATCGCTGTTGGTTCCAGATCCCCGAGTTTGTTGGTCAGAAACCTCCTGTTCCTCTGCAGCTTTGAAATCGCTGACGCTACCCATTGTGGCAATCAATGAATTGACATCTTCAAGGGTAATCACCTGTTTACCTTCGTTCAGCTTTGAAAGGAAAATTTCTGCAACACGACTTTCAATGTCTGCAAGAATTTCGCTGCTGTCTTCAAATGTGGCGAAGTATTTATTAATGGAATCGAGATACTTCCTCAGGTTTTCATATCCATCCTCTTCGATATGAAATATGATGCCGCTAATATTTATGCTTATATTTTTTTTCATAACTGTGTGAGTCGCGTATTATACATTGGATTTTGTGGTGATCATTTGCGTAGAATGGACAAGTTCATCCCACGTTTCAGTCAGACTTCCCAGAAACTTGCTCCCTTTGTCAGTAAGTTTATAATACTTTCTCGGCGGACCCGACTTCGATTCTACCCATTTGTATTCCAGCAAACCGGCATTCTTTAGCCGTGTTAGCAAGGGGTAAAGTGTACCTTCCACCACTATTATTTTCGCAGCAGTAAGTTCGTCAAGCATATCAGACGCGTATACTTCGCCACGAGAAATAATGTGTAGAATACAATATTCCAAAATCCCTTTTCTCATTTGTACTTGTGTGTTTTCAAGATTCATACATCTCGCTTATAATCATTCCTAAAATTATAAACGCAAAAGTACTATGTATGGCCAAGTACTGGTTATAAAACTTTAAAAACACGTATTTTGGGCCAAATTCGCAGCTTTTTCGATTTGCAAGCGAGGCATCAACCTAATAATTCCGGACAGGTACCTGTGCATATCTGAACATTTGGGGTGGTGGCCCATCTTTTGATAGCTAATTAACCAACCACTTTGTGATGTAGCGCTTGTAAGGTTTAGCCTCAATTACTAAGACCCCGATTGCTGGCATTTATTACTTTTGACCGCGCCAATATAATCCAGTGAGAGTGTTGTAGCAGTTTTTTCATGAGATCATTTTTATCGCTGCTGTTTTTATTTTTTTCAGGCTTCACTGCGTTAGCTCAGGTCGGAAACGAGTGGATTAACTTTGGTCAATCCTACTTCAAAATCCCGGTAGGGAAAAATGGAATTTATAGACTTACCCACAGCGATCTGCAGGCTGCGGGCTTTCCCCTGGAAAGTGACCCCAGGAAAATTCAAATATTTCATCGAGGTATCGAACAAAAAATATTTGTTGAGGGTGAAACGGATGGACAGTTTAACATCGCTGACTTCATTGAATTCTATGGACGCCGTAATGATGGAACACTTGATGCAATTCTTTACAAACCAAGTACCTCACAACCCCATCAGTATTATAACCTCTTTAGCGATACCACAAGCTATTTCTTAACTGTTGGCCCGGCAAATGGAAAACGAATGGTTTCCTACAATGAGCCGAATACCGATAACCTGCCGGCCGAAACTTATCACATCGACGAGAAACTACTTCTGCAGACCAATGAGTATAGCGGTGGCGTTGATTACGGCGAGATCCTTAACACTTTTTTCGATACAGGAGAAGGCTGGATGAGTGGAAAAATTTTTCAAACCCAATCGGTTGACTATATCTTAACCGACATTAACCAAACTGTTTCCGGGGCGGGGCTCCCTGAGCTTGAAGTCCAGATGGTTGGGCGTGGTCCTATGGCGCATCAGGTTGAAATTTACGTCGGTACAGGATTGCGTCCATTCGCATCTCATACTTTTTCGGGATTTGATCACCAGAATATTAAGGCACCAATACAATGGAGTGATATTGCCGGCGACGGAACGTTAACGGTTCGCGTAAGAGTAAACGGTGTAGGTGGACAACCGGACAGGATCAGCATTACTTTTGTCAAGCTTCGTTATCCGCAAATAATTAATGCGGCAAACTCTGAAAAGACTTTTGAACTGGCACCGAATCCGGGTGGTAAGTCTTTTATTCAAATTGTAAACCCACCTGTCAGCACTCGTTTGTTTGATATCACAGATCCGTCTAATGTTGACAGAATCGGTGGAACGATATCGGGAACGCTAGACGCCGTAGTTCAATCCTCCACCACAGCCAGGAAGATTTATGCATCAGCAAGTACGATCACTCCCGTTATCAAACCGGTAAATTTCCGGCAGATCAACCCGGGACAGCACGATTACATCATCATAGGCCATCCGTTTTTGCGGCAGCCAGCCCTAGGCTATTCAGATCCTATCAAAGCATATGCTGACTACCGCGCATCAGCCGCCGGTGGGAGCTACGACACATTGGTGATTAACATTCAACAGCTTTACGACCAGTTCAACTATGGTGAAACGTCGCCTTTAGGGATTTACAAATTTCTTGAATTCTTAACCAACAGCACTCCTCCAAAGTACTTGTTGCTCATTGGCAAAGGTCTGGACGTTTGGTACAAATACTATCGAAACCCCACTGGCTTTTCGGAATTTAAAGACTTTATTCCCCCAGCGGGATATCCGGGAGCAGACATGGCATATTCAACCGGATTGGCGGGAACAGAATACGAACCAGCCATCCCAACGGGGCGCATACCCGCCACGAAATCCGAACACGTCGCCGCCTACCTGAACAAAGTTAAAGAAGCTGAGGCCCTTCCGTTTGACAATCTTTGGAGAAAGAATGTACTACATCTGAGCGGTGGTCGTGAAGAGGGGGAGCCTGAATTGCTTCAATCGTATCTAAAAGATCTCGAAAGCGTCGCAGTCGATTTTCATCTTGGTGGGAAGGTTTCTTCGCTTGCCAAGTATTCGAAAGATATTCAACTGGTAAATGTATCGAAGCAAGTAAATGAAGGTGTAAATCTCATCACATTTTTCGGACACTCATCAGCTACCAACCTCGACTTCGATATAGGTTATGTAACCGATGCCATCATGGGTTATAACAACAAGGGAAAGTATCCAACCCTATTGATGAACGGCTGTAACGTAGGAGCATACTTTCTGAATTATTCAACATTTGGAGAAGATTGGGTCTTGGCTCGTGACAAGGGTGCAACTGCATTCATAGCGCATAGTTCGTATGGCTTTACGAATCTTTTGAAACGTTATGCCGATTATTTTTATGCCGTTGGATATCAGGATTCAACGTTCATTGATGAGGGGATAGGCGATATTCAAAAGGAACTTACAAAGCGTTATATGTCGACAACTATCGGGTCGCCGCCAAATACAACTCAGGTGCAGCAAATGATTCTTTTGGGAGATCCGGCTGTAAAACTTTTCGGCGCTTCAAAACCTGACCTCGAGATAAATGATGACAATGTTTCCATCGAATCGTTGGACGGGCAACCTGTAACAGCATTGACCGAAGTTTTAGCACTAAAGCTTAGAGTGCGAAATTTTGGTGTGGCAAAACCCGATACTATCAGGATCGAGGTTGAGCGCACACTTTCGGACAATACAATCATTAGTTATGATTCGCTTTATCCTGCAACAAAATATAGTGATACGTTATTATTTTTGGTCAGGAAAGGACGTGAGGAAACGTCAGGTACTAATTCATTTAAGATCACCATCGATCCAGACAATGTTTTGCCAGAGATTACCAAGGAAAACAACATGGCTACCTTACAGTTTGTCGTTCCGTTGAATGGTACCAAGAATCTTTACCCCACAAATTTTGGTATTGTAAACTCAGATGAAGTATCCTTTTCGTTCCAAACAACTGATCTGCTTTCTGACGAACGGGAGTTCCTCGTTGAAGTGGATACGTTGAATACATTTGATAGCCCGTACAAACAAGAGTTCAAGGTGAAGGGAAAAGTGCTCGCAAGGCACAAATTCTCCCTGTTAACCGAAGATACGCTGGCCTATTATTGGAGAACAAAGCTTGCGCAGCCGTTGGAAACCGAAAGCCACGAGTGGGCTGAAAGCTCCTTTACTTTTATTCCTGACGGTCCTGAAGGATGGGCGCAGGTACATTTTCCACAATACCTTTCTGATAAGACTGTAGGACTTGTGACGGATGCCGTTCAGAGACGTCTTAATTTCAAAGAGACGGTTACAGATGTCGATATAAGAACTTATGGATCCAATCATCCAGCCTTGAACACCGACGTCAGAATTAAGATAAACAACGAAGAATTCAATCTGACTCAACAAGGATTTATTTGTCGAGACAACTCCATCAATTTAATTGCCTTCGACAAAAATTCTGCAACCCCATACATAGGGGTAAAATTCAAATGGTATAACAGAGCCAATCGAGCATGTGGTCGCGAACCATGGATTATCAATAATTATGTCCCAGGGGATATGGTCACCGGCGACGGCTTTGACATAATCCAATTTGTTGACAACGTACAAGAGGGTGACTCAGTGGTAATGTTCAGCATCGGTGACGCACAATACAGCGCGTGGCCCGTTGCAGCAAGGAACAAACTTGGCGAGTTGGGGTTATCAGTCGCGCAAATTGATGAACTGACCCCTGGCGAACCCGTTGTTATCTTCGCGCGGAAAGGCCTTGCACCGGGATCTGCAACGATAGTAAGAAGCTCCGGCGCACCTGCTGATGTTCAGGAATTGGATGTAGATCGGACAGTGACCGGACGATATTCCTCTGGTTACATGTCGACAGGTTTGATCGGTCCTGCGTTGAGCTGGCAATTCCTAACTTCAAAATCAACTGAGGTTGATGATACTGACGTGGTATCATTTGACATCGTTGGAGTTCGACTTAACGGAGAAGAAGAAATGCTGTTGTCCGATGTTTCAGGCTACCAGGATCTGGCCAGCGTGGATGCGAACGATTTTCCTTATCTGAAAATTTCTTTTAAAGCAACTGATGATGACAATCTGACCGCTAGCCAACTCAAAAATTGGATCGTTGCGTTCACACCTGTTCCGGATGGACTGCTGGTGTTCGATGGGCCAACCGATCAACAAACTATTAACGAAGGTGAGCCCTGGATAGGCCGCTACAATTTTGTAAACATCAGCGACAAGTCATTCTCTGATTCATTATCAGTACAGACCGAATTCTTCAATCAAACATTACGGGTTTCTGAGCATGGTACAATTAAGATAAAGGGACCTTTGCCCGGCGACACCACGAAATTTTCGATGACTGTGAACACGTTGGGCAAGGCAGGACTTAACGACGCGCACGTGTATGTCAACCCCAAGAAGGTTCCTGAGCAATACTATGACAATAACGTATTGCAACTGCGTAACTATGTGCTTGTTGAGGAAGAAACTATTCGCCCCGTACTGGATGTATCGATCAATGGTAGGTACATCGAAAACAAGGACTTTGTACCATCCAGTCCGCTAATCATGATCAAGGTCTTCGATGAAAATAAACATATTTTAAAGCAGGATACCTCCGGGATGAGAGTTTTTCTCGCGCCGCCTTGCGGATCCGAACCGTGTCCACTTTCTCCGGTTGCTCTTACGAGTTCTGAAATCCAATGGTATGCAGCCACGGAAACAGATCCCTTCACGATAGAATTTCGGCCCACGAATTTGGCTGATGGCGTATATACGTTACGTGTTGAGGCCAACGACGGAAAGCACAACTCAAGCGGTTCCGTTCCATATCAAATCCAGTTTACTGTTAAGAGTGAGTCGACACTCACCATAGCCGATCCTTATCCAAATCCGTTCTCGGCAAATTTATATTTCAAGATTGTTATTGCCGGAAACGATGTCCCGGATGCTTTTGATATGCAAGTCATCACCGCCAATGGCAAGTTGGTAGCACATTATGCTAATTACAACGGTCTGCCGTTCCACGTTGGGACAAATCTTCTCACGTGGGACGGCACAGATTCAGGCGGCAACAAGCTTCCTGGCGGAGTGTACATCTATAAGATGATGATTTACATAAAGGATAAAATTGTAGAAAAAATTGGCAAGGTAGTTCTGGTGCCATGACAACGAACAAGTGGGGCGCAGATCACTGGAGGTTACTAGAGTACAACGTCATCTCGTTAAGATTAACCTTGGTTACATGTTTGACACGCAATGGGTCAACCGGAGTCCAGTGATTGACGTAGTAAATCTCAACTGATTTTCCGGCCAGTCTTCTCTTCAGCTGTCCGAAGGTCAGATCCTTTTTCAGGTCCTTCTTTATATAGTAGAACTTGTTGTCATCCTTCAGCTTGAAGACAATGTTTTTGTGATTGGTTTCCAGGACTTCTTCTATTACTCCCAAGGCCCTAATAGTGTTAGCGGTTGAGGCTGGAGGCACAGATCTGAATATTATTCCCAAGGTCAACATCAACAGGGCAAAAATACTTGCGACAACTATTTTTTTGGTATACATAATGGTTCAACGATGTCTCAAAGATAATTTAACCACACGGATTGCATAACGTTTAAGTGCTCGATTCATTACAAACTTTCGTTAGTAAAAAATAATTTTTATGGTTTTGGGCAAAAACCTTGCCTTTTACAAAACTTTATCGTTTAATTTTGCATTACATATCGAAACCAAAATAAAAAGCGAATGATCTTCCTCTAACGTTCAACCTTAAACGACAGTAAAGAAATTGAAAACATTGTTCACCATTATCTCAGCAGCAATTGCCGCTTTCCACTCTAAGAGAACTGTTCAGTTCTGTCCAGCCTGCACGGTGACCAGGCGCCCACGACCTACGCGCTTTGTGCGTATCTGATATATCCAGCCAACTCATTTAATATGACGTAATGTCAAGGACATTGCGCTCTAGTGCTTCTGGCACGGTTGTTATAATCACTCACAGCAACTTTTAATAAAAATTGGAAAATCAAAAACTCATTGTCAGAATAGCAACTTCTGACGATATATTTCATGCTGAGACTATCACCAACGAGATGGAAGAATCAGCAAAAGCACGTGGCACTGGAATTGCCAAGCGCTCACCAGCCTACATTGAACAAAAAATGAGGGAAGGCAAGGCTGTTATTGCCACTACTGAAGATAATCAATGGGTTGGCTTTTGTTACATAGAAGCGTGGCAACATGGGAAATATGTCGCCAATTCGGGACTAATCGTGGCTCCGGCATTCCGAAAAACAGGAGTAGCAACAGAGATAAAGAAAAAAGTCTTTAAACTTTCCAGAGAAAAGTATCCGGACGCTAAGATATTTGGTCTCACGACCGGCCTGGCTGTCATGAAGATCAATTCCGATCTTGGATACGAACCGGTTACCTATTCTGAACTTACAACAGATGAAGAGTTCTGGAAGGGTTGCCAGAGCTGCGTTAACTACGACATCCTTATGAGCAAGGATCGCAAGAACTGCATGTGCACTGCCATGCTGTTTGATCCCGCAGAAGCTGAAGCAAAAATTAAGGCGGCCGAGTTGGCCAAGGCCGAAGCAAACGCTGCTCAAAAACAACCCGAACTGGTCGAGCACGAACCTACGACCCACCGACATCGTGCTTTCAAAGGCAATCAGAAATTGTTTGAACGATGGCTTCGCTTCAAACAATTCGTGTTGCTGAAATCGTTCCGAAAAAAGGAACATGTCAATGTAGATCCTTCCTTGAAAAGGAAGTCTTTGCTGGGCATATTTTTTTGGTAATCCAACATTCATGTTTGAAATTACGCGCGCGCATCCTCGCAGGGTGCGATATGCCTTATTTGATAAAATTCGGTGGTTAATTCTAAAAGAGTAAAATGAAAAAGAAAGTAGTTGTTGCCTTTAGTGGTGGTCTGGACACATCATATTGTGTAAAATACCTCAGCGAAGACAGAGGTTTCGAAGTACACACCATCACGGTAAACACCGGCGGTTTCGATAATGACGAAGTTAAATCGATTGAACAGCGCGCAAGCAACCTTGGTGTAGCCTCTCACCGTACCGTAGACGAAACTAAAAATTACTACGACAAAGTAATACGCTATCTCATTTACGGAAATATATTAAAGAACAACACTTATCCACTTAGCGTAAGCGCTGAGCGGATGTCGCAAGCCCTGGCGACAGCAAATTATGCTAAGGAAATAAACGCCGACGCAGTCGCGCACGGCAGCACAGGTGCAGGAAACGATCAGGTTAGGTTTGATATGATCTTTCACGTGCTGATTCCAGGTGTGGAAATTATAACTCCCATCCGCGACTTGAAACTTTCGCGCGAGGAGGAAATTAACTACCTGAAGTCGAAAGGCATTCAGATGAACTTTGAAAAGGCGATGTACTCCATCAACAAAGGTATCTGGGGAACTTCAGTCGGTGGAAAGGAAACACTCAAGTCGATGGGTATGCTTCCGGAATCGGCGTGGCCAACTCAGGTTACAAAGTCAAATACAGAAGAAGTTAACCTCAGGTTTGAAAAAGGGGAACTGAAAAAAATCAACCAGGAGGAATTTCCTCATCCTGTTGATGCAATTCAGGCACTGCAAAAAATTGCCGGAGCTTATGGCGTAGGACGTGATATTCATATTGGCGATACAATCATCGGCATAAAAGGTCGGGTAGGATTTGAGGCCGCAGCTCCGATGGTAGTGATCAAGGCACACCATGCGCTGGAAAAACATGTTCTCACGAAATGGCAACTCACCTGGAAAGATCAGCTTGCTCAATTCTATGGAAACTGGTTGCATGAAGGCCAATACCTCGACCCTGTAATGCGCGATATCGAAGCTTATCTCACCAGCACCCAGCTACAAGTTACGGGTGATGTCAAAGTACAACTGTTCCCTTACCGGTTTCAGGTAATCGGTATTGAATCTCCATATGATCTGATGTCGTCGAAGTTTGGGAAGTATGGAGAAATGAATCTTGGATGGACCGGTGATGACGTGAGAGGATTCTCTAAGATTTTTGGTAATCAAACAATGATCTATCATCAGGTCAAAGAAGAAAATTCAAACAGCTGAAAGCAATCATGAAGAAAATTAAAGTCGGAATAGTAGGGGGTGCAGGATATACGGGAGGAGAAACGATAAGATTATTATTGAACCATCCGTCAGCCGAACTAAAATTTGTTCATAGCAGAAGCAATGCGGGTAATCCGCTCTATCAGGCCCACCCCGATTTGATCGGCGAAACTGAATTAACTTTTACAGATACACTTGAGGCGGTCGATGTTCTTTTCTTATGTCTTGGTCATGGTGAAAGCAAAAAATTTGTTCAGGAAAACACTATCCCTGCCGCGACGAAAATTATCGACTTGAGCCAGGATTTTCGGCTGGGTGAAACCGCAGGCGACAGGGTATTTGTCTATGGCCTGCCGGAGATAAATAGAGATTCACTGAAGAGCGCACAAAACATTGCAAACCCGGGATGCTTTGCAACCGCTATAGAGCTTGGACTGATCCCACTCGCAAATGCGGGAATATTAAAAGACACTTTTACCACGGGTATAACGGGGTCGACAGGCGCAGGACAAAAATTGCAAAGCACAACGCAATTTACCTGGAGAGTGAACAACATCTCTGCATACAAAACGCTCACGCATCAACATCTCCGCGAAATAAACCAAACGATGAGACAGTTGCAGCCAGAATATAAGAATGAGATTAATTTTATACCCTGGCGGGGAGATTTCGCGCGCGGCATCTATGTCAGCTCCTGTGTATCGGTGGATGCGTCACTCGACGAGGTAAGAAAGTTATATCACGACTTCTACAAAGATCATCCGTTCACCATCGTGAGCGATACTGTAATCGATCTTAAGCAAGTCGTCAACACCAACAAATGCTTGATCGGTTTGGAAAAGGAAAATGGCAAACTTGTCATACACTCCGCAATAGACAACTTATTGAAGGGTGCCTCCGGCCAAGCTGTACAGAATATGAACTTGATGTGCGGGATTGAGGAGGAAGCAGGGCTGAGGCTGAAAGCAACAGTCTTTTAAAGGGTAGTGCTAAAGAGCTATCAGCAGACAGCTGTCAGCTAACAGCCTTGCACTGCAAAAAATTAGATCAACACAATTAAAAATTAACGTTATATGAGAAATTACCAGAACCTCGTTGTTTGGCAAAAAGCACACAAACTAGTATTGTTGATTTACAGTGAAACCCAACGGTTTCCGAATGAAGAAAGATTTGGTTTGACCAGTCAACTTCGAAGAGCAGTCACATCCACGCCTACCAACACTGCAGAGGGGTGCGGCAAACATATCCAAAAGGATTTTGCTCACTACCTTGACATCGCTTTCGCCTCGATGCAGGAAGTACAATATTTAACTTTCCTCGCATTCGAATTAAAATATTTAGATACATTGGCCTATACCGCCCTGGATAACGGGATAAATGAAGTAAAAGCCATGCTTGTCGGCTTATTGCATAAAGTTAGAAAATCGTAAACCAGGCTGTCGGCTGATAGCTGTCTGCTTCTCATGAATTTATTCGACGTTTATCCCCTCCTCCCCATCACACCAATCAAGGCCAAAGGTTCGTGGCTTTGGGATAAAAGTGGTGAAAAGTACCTGGATCTGTATGGTGGTCATGCAGTCATTTCGATTGGTCATTCACATCCACATTACATAAAGACGCTCACAGAGCAACTGAAAAATATTTCATTTTACTCAAATAGTGTTCAGAATCCGTTACAAGAAAAGCTGGCGGAAAAGCTTGGAGAAATTTCAGGCTACCCCGATTATCAACTTTTTCTCTGCAACTCAGGGGCTGAGGCAAATGAGAACGCTTTGAAAATTGCTTCCTTTGTCACGGGGAGAAAAAAAGTTATCGCATTTAAGAAGGCATTTCACGGAAGGACTTCTGGCGCCGTGGCTGTTACTGACAATCCAAAAATTGTTTCACCTTTCAATGCTGGTCATGAAGTAGTGTTTCTGCCGCTAAATGACGAGCAAGCCTTTCTGGGGGCGCTCGACGGAGATGTTGCCGCGGTCATAATTGAGGGTATCCAGGGCGTTGGAGGTATCCAGCTTCCTGAGGATTCCTTCTTAACCTTCCTCGAGGAGCAATGTCAGAAGAACAATTCCCTTTTGATCCTCGATGAAATTCAGTCCGGCTTTGGGCGTACAGGCAAATTTTTCGCGCATCAATACACCAACATCAAGCCACCGCTAATTACGATGGCCAAAGGTATGGGCAATGGTTTTCCGGTGGGAGGTGTTCTCATTCATGGAGACATAAAACCTTGGTCCGGAATGTTAGGGACAACCTTTGGTGGGAACTACCTTGCTACCACCGCGTGCATGGCTGTTCTCGAGGTTATTGAAAAGGAAAAGCTCCTGGCCAACGCCGCTCAAATGGGAGCGTATTTGATGGCATCTCTGGTGTCGGTTGAAAAACTCATGAGACTTCGGGGGAGAGGCTTGATGATCGGTTTCGATTTATCCGAAGAAAACAAAGAAGTGAGAAGTAATTTGTTGTCGAAGCATCGGATATTTGTCGGTGAAGCTAAACCTAACGCGATAAGATTATTACCATCGTTGACGCTGGCAAAAAATGAGATTGACATTTTTATTGACGCATTGAAAACAGAATTGCCATGAAAAATTTTATTTCGGTAAAAGATGTCAAGAATGTTAGTCAGATCGTTCGCGACGCAATTGCATACAAGGCGGATCCTTTAAAGGACCAATCATTGGGAAAGGGTTTGCGTATAGGACTTCTGTTTTTGAATCCCAGTATGCGGACCCGACTGAGCACGCAGATAGCAGCACAGAATCTTGGCATGGAAGCGATCGTCTTCAATGTTGGTCAGGACGGATGGATGCTTGAGTTTGAGGAAGAAGCTATTATGAGCGGAAGTACAGTAGAACATGTGAAGGATGCTGCGCCAGTATTAGGAAAATATTTTGACATCCTTGGCATTCGCACATTTCCGTCGCTTAAAAACAAGGCCGACGACTATAGCGAACTATACATTCAGCAATTCATCAAGTATGCTGGAATCCCAGTTGTAAGTCTCGAGAGTGCGACGTTGCATCCGCTTCAAAGTTTGACTGATATTATTACGATCACGGAGACATTCAAGGAAAAAAGAAAGCCGAAAATTGTATTGACGTGGGCCCCCCATGTGAAAACGTTACCCCAATGTGTCGCTAATAGTTTTGCTCAGTGGATCAATGCGTGGAATGAAGCGGAGTTTGTCATCACACACCCTGAAGACTATGAACTCGACGAGTCATTTACTTCAGGTGCTACTATTACACACAACCAGGATGAAGCATTGAAAGATGCTGACTTTGTTTATGTGAAAAACTGGAGCACCTACAATGACTACGGAAGGATATATTGCAACGATCCAAAATGGATGCTCTCCAATAGCAAATTGAAGCTGACAAATAGTGCAAAGGTTATGCACTGTCTGCCCGTGCGCAGGAATGTTGAATTGAGTGACGAGGTGCTTGACGGCAATAACAGTATTGTTACCACTCAGGCAGGTAACCGTGTCTGGGCTGCGCAAGCTGTGTTGAGTGAAATAATAAAGTCGAATCAGAAATAATCGGAAGTGTGGAGGTATGAATAAATTATTCGTCATAAAGATCGGAGGGAATGTTTTGGACAATGATTCAGCACTAGAATCATTTCTGAAAGATTTTGCTTCTATTGGCGAAAGAAAGATCCTCATACATGGTGGTGGAAAAATTGCTACCCGAATAGGAGATAAGCTGGGTATTGAATCAAAGTATATTAACGGTCGGAGAATTACTGATGCTCCTACGCTCGATTTAGTCACGATGGTTTATGGGGGCCTGGTGAATAAAAAAATTGTGTCGGCGTTACAGAATTTGCAAAGCAATGCGCTTGGCGTTACCGGTGCTGACGGGAATCTTATCAGAGCAATGAAGCGCCCAATCCGGGAAATCGACTATGGCTTTGTTGGAGATATAAGCCCGGATGGTGTAAACCAGAAGTTGCTTTCGATGCTGCTGAACGAAAAGATTGTTCCTGTCTTTGCCCCGCTCACATATGGAGATGGAATGATGCTCAACACCAATGCCGATACTATTGCATCCGTTCTATCCGTCGCATTGAGTAGTCAATTTGATGTCCGGCTAATCTACTGCTTCGAGAAAAAAGGGGTTCTTGAAAATGTTGAAAATCCACTTTCAGTAATCCATCATCTAACTAAGAGTTCTTACGAAGAACTGCTGGAAAGAAAGGCATTAGCTGATGGAATTCTACCTAAACTTGAGAATGCATATGCCGCTATTCATGCAGGTGTGAAAGAGGTATTGATCGGAGAGGCAGGTGATCTGTTATCGAATATTGGTGCAACGACCGAAGGGACATTGATAACAGCCTGAATGCGTATGCCCTTATCGTTGAATAGTGAAATCATGAGCGAACTTATAACCAAGGCAACTGATTTATTATCCAGGCTCATTGCAATTCCATCGTTCAGCAGGGAAGAGGATGCTACAGCTACTCTCATCGAACAATTCCTGAAAGATGAACAGATAAATCCTTATCGAAAGGGTAACAATGTTTGGGCTAAGAACAAGTACTACGATCCCAAACTGCCTTCTGTTTTATTGAATTCACATCATGATACGGTTAAGCCAAATACTGGTTATACGCGTGACCCTTTTAAGCCTGTCAGTTCGGAGGGCAAGCTTTTCGGATTGGGAAGCAATGATGCAGGCGGGCCGCTTGTGTCGCTGATTGCTACATTTCTGCATTTCTATAATCGTCAGGGTTTGAAATATAATGTAGTACTTGCTGCGACGGCTGAGGAAGAAATTTCGGGAACCGGTGGAATTGAAAGTATTTGGACGGATCTGCTGCCAATTGATTTTGCCATCGTAGGAGAACCTACAAATTGTGAGATGGCCACTGCGGAAAAGGGACTGATGGTGCTGGATTGCCTTGCCAGAGGAAAGTCAGGGCATGCAGCTCGCGAAGAAGGAGTAAACGCTATCTATGCTGCGCTCGACGATATCAAATGGTTCAAATCTTATAGGTTTCCAAAAATATCGGACACCCTAGGCGAAATGAAGATGTCGGTAACGATTATCAATTCCGGGAGTCAGCATAATGTTGTGCCGGACGAATGTCGCTTTACAGTTGATGTCCGGGTAACTGACATGTATACGCTGGAGCAAGCGTTGGAGATCATCAAGGACAATGTAAAATGTGAAGTCACACCCCGCTCACTTCGCATTAGGCCCTCGGGCATTAGTCCAAACCACCCGTTGGTCATGGCAGCAGTAAATAGGGGAATACGCTTATACGGATCTCCAACGACATCTGACCAGGCTCTGATACCAGTGCCTTCCGTCAAAATTGGGCCTGGCGATTCCGCAAGGTCACATTCCGCTGATGAGTTTATTTATCTTGATGACATAGGAAAGGGTATTGGTACGTACATTGGTTTACTAAATGATGTCATCGTGTGATGAAGTATCAAAACATTCTGATATTGCCTCATAAAATTTGAAATGGTCATGAAGCTCTGGCAAAAGGACAGAACATCTACGAAGGATGTCGAAAGATTTACGGTTGGACGCGATCGTGAGATGGATATGTACATGGCAAGGTTTGATGTGCTGGGTTCGCTAGCGCATATTCGAATGCTGGCTTCCATTGGGTTACTGAAGTCAAATGAGCTGGATGTGCTGTCTGCGGAACTGAAGAACATATATGACAGGATCAAGGCGGGAGAGTTCGTGCTCGAGGAAGGAGTAGAAGACATCCATTCCCAAGTGGAACTTGAATTGACAAAGAAAAGAGGGGAGATGGGAAAAAAGATCCATAGTGGACGTTCCCGTAATGATCAGGTCTTACTCGATATTAAACTCTACCTGCGCTACGAGATTGAATCGGTGGTGACAAGCCTTAAGAATTTGTTTGACTTATTGATCGCTCAAAGCGAAAAATTCAAGGAAGATCTTTTACCCGGCTATACGCATCTGCAGCTTGCAATGCCATCATCGTTTGGATTATGGTTTGGTGCGTATGCCGAGAGTTTGGTCGACGACGTAATTTCTCTTGAAGCTGCCTATCGGATTGTCAATAAAAACCCTCTGGGATCAGCGGCAGGGTATGGATCGTCATTTCCTATCGATCGAAAAATGACAACCGAGTTGCTCGGGTTTGACGACTTGAATTACAACGTTGTATATGCGCAAATGGGAAGAGGCAAAAGCGAACGTATTGTAGCAGCTGCTCTCGGTAATGTAGCCGGTACACTAGGCAAACTTGCAATGGATGCGTGCTTGTTCCTTAATCAAAATTTCGGATTTATTAGCTTCCCGGACGAACTAACGACAGGGTCGAGCATAATGCCTCACAAGAAAAATCCTGATGTCTTTGAACTGATTCGCGCCAGGTGCAACCAACTGCAGGCACTTCCAGGTGATATCGCATTTATAACAACAAATCTCCCTTCGGGATACCACCGAGATCTTCAGCTTTTAAAAGAACTTCTTTTTCCGGCGATTCAAAATCTCAAGGATTGTATTCACATGACACAGGTAATGCTTTCTGATATTAGTGTGAAGAAGAATATCTTGTCAGATGAAAAATACAAATTCCTGTTTAGCGTAGAAGAGGTTAATAAATTGGTCCTGGGTGGAATGGCATTTAGGGATGCGTATAAGAAAGTGGGATTGGATATCGAGCAAGGCAACTACAACCCGGCAACAGTAGTCCATCATACGCACGAAGGAAGTATTGGTAATCTTTGCCTTAGTGAAATTTCTTCGTCAATGGAACAGGCGATCATGAAGTTTGATTTTAAGAAGGTTGATGACGCTCTAAAAAAATTGCTAGAGCTATAGAAGGTTTGCTGCGTTACTCCGCTACTACCGTATTTTCTATTTTCTTGTTTTCAGTAAATCCCAGGGCAAACATAAATGTTACGATGACTGAAAATATAAGCGGTATCATCCAAAACGTCTGCCATTGTTCTAAAGTGACTTCACCGACGCCCATAATATTATTGAATATGGCTCCCGCGGCCAACGTTCCCAGTCCCTGGCCTACACCATATGAAACCAGGACAAAAAACCCTTGTGCTTGAGCCCTAATGACCGGTGAAGCTTTTTGATCGATATAAACCTGTCCCGCGACATAGACGAAGTCGTAGCAGGCTCCGTGGAGCAATATCCCCAACACCAACATTCCCGTGATAGCATCGGCGGCGCCGAACGAAAAAAGAGCATAGCGCAACGACCAGGCTAACAGTCCGAGCATTAATACCCACTTGATTCCAAGTTTACGAAAGAACCAGGGCATCATAAGAAGGAATAGAACCTCCGACATTTGTCCAAAAGTCATCTTAAATGCAGGGCTTGACACGCCAGCATCTTTTAAGAATAGGGGTACGTAAGCGAAGTAGCTGGCAAACGGAATGCTTATCAGCAGCAAGCCGATAACAAATATTACAAACGGCCTCGAATTTAATTGCTTTAGCGCATCCAAGCCTATTATGTCGCGAAACGAAATTTTCTTTCCACTTCCCTTCGGCGGTACATCGGGAAGCGTGAAGCTGTAAAATCCCATCAGAATTCCGCCGACGCCTGCCACGTGCATTGGTAACGAGGTGGTATCTCCCTGCAGGAAATAGCTAACGATGATACCCGCGACGATCCAACCCATTGTTCCAAAGACTCGGACCAATGGAAAATCATCTTCCTTATTTTTCAATAAGTGAAAAGCGGTTGCAGTTGCCAGACCAACGGTAGGCATATAGCAAAGCATGTGAAACAGTAGAGCTATAAGAAAAAGTGTAGGTGAAATCTCGCTAACCAGTGGGGCTGCAAAAACAAATAATCCGCTAAGGATATGCATGACGCCCATCACCTTTTGTACGGCAAACAACCGGTCTGCGATCAATCCTAGCAAGAACGGTGAGACGATTGATCCGATCGGGCTTACCATATAGGCCAGGTAAATAAGATCACTCATTCCATGGCTTTTCATGAAGTTTCCGCCGGTGGCGTACCAGGATCCCCAGATAAAAAACTGGAGGAACATCATAACCATCAAGCGGATTTTCACTCAAAGCAGCGTTAGGTTGTGGGTATAATTTAAACAAGTGAAGCTTTAGGGATATCCGTTTTTCTCAACGATGTGATTTGGGAAAGAATTTTCTTCATATACCGCATTGCTATTATTGTTGCGTGATCCACTTCTTCAATCCCTGCAATCTTATGATTCTTAATTAAAGGCAAACAATATTCTGATGCGAGGTATCCGTTGTATCCAATTTCGTATAGAGTTTCCAGAAAGGTGTCATAGTTTATTTTTCCTCCATGGTGGGGTGCTGGCTCCTGCACAACATCTCCATCGTCCAGGGCCGTCAGGTTCCAGGCACCATAGTGAGTGTACAGAAGATTTTCTCCACAATTTCTTACCGCTTCCCTTACATATTCATTTTTTTGCCGTTCGCCAAACAGGGGTACATCAATGCATAGTTTCACATTCTTACGGTCAATCTCTTTCATCATTGCCAATGCGTCTTCGTAACCAGGTCGCAATACGGGCGCATGATTTTGCAGCACTAAGGTAATACCTAAATCTTCAGCCCAGGCTGCTACCTCCCTGATACCATTAATGGCGCGATCCCATACTTTCAGGTCGAGTGGATTTAAGGGTTTGAAATAATTTCCTTTATCATAGGGTGCATACATAGCGATCTTTTCTTCATCATCGATGATGCCCGGCCATGCTGCAAAAACCTTGACCATGCCAACGCCAAGGTCATGCGCAAGCCCAAGTACTTGTTGCATCATGGCCAGATTGTTTTCGCGCTCTTCACTGTGCCGACTGCAAAAGTTGCTCATACTTTCAACGGCGCATAATTCAACTCCCTGATCTGAAGCAACTTCTTTGATTCGCGTCCTGGTAGCCTTGTTGAGATCAAGCGGAGAGGCGATGGGACGTTTGGTTTCAATTGCAAGTCCATCAAAACCCAATTCTTTTGCCTTGTATATCTGTTGTTCGACAGACAATACTTTGCCATCGTAAAACAGTCCGGAGTATGTAACAGTAAGAAGCGCGAATTTCATATTAATTTTTATTTTTATTGTTAATCCTACTTTTTCATCCTGCTATTTGTATTAGGTGTTTACTCATCAATTCCAGCCGTCGGAACCCTTTTCATGTTGCACCCCCTATACCTTATACCTTATTCCCTATTCCTTCTGTTCAGAATTCTTCAGTATAACCATCCCTTATTTTTCAAATAAATATTTGTTCAACAATGCTTTTCCCTTTCTGATTGCATCCCGTCCGGAAGATTCAATTCCGTACCAGCCGTGGTAACCTGAAGATTTCGCCAGTCGTATCATTTTGGCGGTTAGCTCCTCCGTTGGTTGATTTCGGTATGACATTCCCCGGGCGTAAGGCAACGTTTTCTCCAGGTATTTATAGTTATCAAATTCTTTACTCGGTTCGCGCCAGTCGGGATAGGTTCCGAAATACAAGTTGTTCACTTCCTTCATCAGAGCGACCATGAAGTCCGGGTCGTTGGATACCCCGCCGTGATTCTCGATAACAACGCTGATCTTTGCCTGTATAGCATATTCCAGCAACATATTATATGATTCGACTGCCCACTTCAGTGCTTCAGTTTTGTTGACATTTTCTGGACCGCGACAATTTGTTCGGATAGTTGTACATCCCAGATAGTGAGCGGCGTCTATCCACTTTCTATGATTGATTTCAAATTGTCTTCGACCTTCTGCTGTCGAACTGCAGCCATCTCCTTCGTCATCCACCATAATCAGAACACTGGTCACATTGTGATCCGCAGCATTTTTTTTCAACGCCTTTAAATACTCTTCAGTCGGTACCTCAAACAAGGTATTTACATATTCAATACCGTTTAGCCCAAAGTCTTCCCTGGCGATTTTTGCGAAATCAGTCGTTCTCCATTTGC
>JAEZBX010000079.1 GCA_023412765.1 Bacteroidota bacterium | reverse complement strand
CCATCTGCTGTTATACTGGCACATGTTTCAAAAAACATCGCCGTGTTTATGTTCTTGTTCAGCGGTTTCGGTTTAGTCCATTCGTCTCCCTCGCGTGTAGACGTATAGATATCACCTTCACCTTCCTCGTAATAAAGGAATAACGTTTTGCCGTCAGGCGAAAGTGATGCCGCTGCATCATTATATTTTATATTCACATTTGGGCTAATTGGCTTCGGGGTAGACCAGGTGTTATTCGTTTTGTAGCTTACATAGATATCCTCAAAGTTTGCATTTGCCTTTGCTCGTGCCGGATCATCTGTTCTATTGGAAGTAAAGATCAGCGTATTTCCGTCGGCCGAAATAATAGGAGAATAATCGTTATATGGAGTATTTATTCCCGGACCAAGATTATCGATAATGACGTTCAACTCATTTTGTGACAGCGAATCAGCCACTTTGCACTCTGCGATTTTTTCATCTGCAATACTCGCCAGGTTTTGCCTTTTTTTCTTGAAGCGCTCAAAGTGTTCAATGGCAAGCTTGAATGAGTTTGTGTTTTGAAAGGCTATTCCCAGGTGGTAATCTATGTCTGGGTTAACAGCCGGATTAAGGCGGTATGCCTTGTCGATATAAGTAGCAGCCTTCGACTTTGTTTCTGAATACAAGTACGTTTGACCGATCTTGAAGTTGAGATAGGCATCATCGGGATTTATTTCCTGCGCTGCGAGGTATGACGCAAGGGCATTCTTGTAGTCCTTTTTGCCATAGTGTTTTTCACCCGCAGCTACCAACGCCTTGAAGTCTTGCGCATAGCCGACGAACACACTTAAAATCAGATAAACGGTGATGAAATATTTGCCCATGCCATCAATGCTCTTTTCCCGACAATCAAGTCAGTTATTCTAAAAGATAGAGCTAATAAAATGCAGGGAAAATTGGTTTCCGGTAGTAACCTTACATTGATGCTAACGGGTTTTATTTTTTCCAGCCGGGGCCTCTCAGAAACCTGCCTGGCTTTGCGCCTGTATGATCGCCATTTTCAAGAACCTGGACACCATTAATAAAAACATGTTCGACACCTTCGGCATATTCCTTTGGACTGTCAAAGGTTGCTTTGTCACTAATCGAATCTGAATTAAAAATGACCACGTCTGCAAAATTGCCTGGTGACAGTTTACCCCTTTTATTGAGCTTCAGATTGGTAGCAGGTAAATTGGTGAGGCGCCTGATACCCTCTTCGAGAGAGACAACCTTTTCTTCGCGAACATATTTGCCTAAGAATCGTGCGAATGTCCCATAGGCCCTGGGATGCGTTCCCCACTCCGAGAAAATTTCTGCATCCGACATCGCTGCTGCGTCGGATCCAAAACTGACGTAGGGGAGGGCCAGCATTTTTTTTATGTTATCCTCTGATATGAGGAAGTATATGGCTGCGATCGTGGACTTATCTCTTATGATCAGATCCAACACTGTCTGGTCAGCGTCCTTACCGTGCATCCGTGCAACTTCGTCAAGGCGTTTCCCGCGGTAAAGTTTATTCAACGAATCAAGACGGAAACCTAGAAGCATTACGTCCTTTGGGTCAGAATTTTTTGTGGGTATTCCCAACCGCATTTCTTCAAGAACGCGTTTCCGCACAGCAGGATTTCTCAACCTTTTTCGCATGGCGACAGCTCCACCTTCCTGTACCCATGTGGGTAGCCGAGCCGTTAGTCCAGTAGCGCTAGCCTGGTAGGTATACATATTTGCGGTGATCTTAAGACCAGCTTTTTGTGCGCTGTCAATTTTTGCAATGACGCTGTCAACCTTATTCCAGTTTCGCGCGTGATTAATTTTCAGGTGGTAGATTTCTGAATGAATGCTGGCCTCCTTCGCAATTCTAAACGTTTCATTCAGCGCAGTGAGTATGTTATCACTTTCGCTTCGCATATGTGTTATGTACATCCCTCCGTATTCCGATGCGACTTTAGCTAATTCGATAAGTTCGTTTGTGGAAGCATAGTCAGCAGGTGCATAGATTAACGAAGACCCGAGACCCATAGCACCTTCTTCCATTGCCTGGCGAACAAGGTTTTTCATCCGTTGTAATTCTTGCGCATTGGGTGCTCGATTTTCGTGACCAAGCTCATGAATCCGGATGGATGTGGCACCCACAAAAGATGCAACGTTAGGGCTAACGCCTTTTTTGATCAGGTAATCAAAATAACCACCCAACGTGGTCCATAGGCTATCCACTGGCTTTGCTGTCGCTTTTCGTTTGACCGGCCCGGGTGACCAACCTTCTCCAAATACTTCGAGCGTCACGCCTTGTTTGATATCGCTTACGCCGCGACCGTCCATAAGTAGACTTCGGTCACCCCAACTAAGCATATTGATAAATCCAGGAGCAACCGCTAATCCTTTGGCGTTAATTTCTTTCCTGCCTTTTGCATTCGTCAGCTCACCGATCGCTGCGATTGTATCATGTTGAATGGCAATGTCGGCGACAAAATAAGGTGAACCCGAGCCGTCGTAGATATTGCCACCGCGAATGATTAGATCAAATTCCTCGACTGGCTTTTTTGTGCAAGCCAATATGATAGATAATCCAACGCCAAAAAGTAAGAGGTAGCGCATATGAAAAAGTAAGTCGGAAAGATAATGGTTTTCGTTGGTGAATTTTTTTTGTTCACCGATAGAGCGAATATTACAGCGGCAAGATAACACAGTAAGCTACTGCACCATGAGCTTGATCAATTCATCTTTACCGTTGTAATGAACCTTCACAACATAAAGGCCGGGCGGCAGTTTTTGTTTTAACTCAACTGAATATTGTTTCAGATCCTTTCGGTTTATAAACGCGGTTTCGAAAGTCCTTCCTTGTTGATTTATCACTTCAATCCGATTCAGATTAAACCTGGTATTGCCAAAAGAAATTTCAATTTGATTTCCTGAATTGGGGTTGGGAAATACAGCGATTTGTTTTTCTGTTTCTTCAATGTACATGTATTTCGTATCTGAATAGGTGCTGGAACCGTCAAAGTCCGTTTGTCTTAACCTGTAGTATGAAATACCCTCATAAGGGTACTGATCGATCATTGAGTACGAGTGCGGGATTTTCGAAGTCCCAGCGCCTGGCGTTCTACCGACTTCTTCAAATACCAGGTCCTGGCCAGCGCGCTCTAATGTAAAAAAATCGTTGTTCAACTCAGAGGCTGTATGCCATGAAGATACGACAACAGGGCTTTCGTGCGCAACAGAAAATCCTGTTAATTCAACCGGGAGCGGTGTACTGGTCACGTCTGTTGTTCCGACTGTAAAATAATCGCCATTGCTAAGATTATTATTACTAACGCTTACTGTAAAAACATTTCCTGAAACACTTCCCGAGATGGGACTACGATCATTGTCAGCAAAACCGTCACCGTCTCGGTCGATCATCAATCTCAATGCGGCCGATGTTTTATCCCCGGGGACCATGGAGAGGTCAAATTCCATTGTAATACTGCCCACAGTTCCCGTTTCCGCGACTCTCCACACACGGCTCAACCGTCGTTTAATAAGCGTACCGTCTACATCGACGGAGTTTGGATTTGAAAGACTTTCATTATTGCTACCCCAAACAAGAAATTCTTCATTGCCTAAACTGGAGGGGTTGTAAACTCTCACAACACTATTGTTATTCTGACTTTCCGAATCATCTTGATCTAGCCCAGAGTCGTCGTCTCGGCCGATGCCTGCAATATCGTGAACGTACCCTGCATAAGAAGCGCTTGTGCTTGGATATACGGTCGTCCCATCCGCTCGAACGTAATTTGTGGTTGAAGGTAACGTGATGCCGTACTTAATGGCGAGGTATGATTCTACCCGTTGCCTGTTTGTTGTCGAAACATTGGCATCATAAACAATCATCTCTGCAAAATAGCCGTTCAGCCCGCCAACGTCTACATTAGTTGCATGATTACCGATTCTTACCACGGGACCAGTAATGTTGCCACCAATCCCTGGCTGATCAATATCGAGTCCACCATTCAAATAAATGCCTTCTCTGGTCGTGCTTGTATTTCGATAATAGTTAGCAAGCACAAAAAACGATGTGTTAGCAGCGGTCACGGATACGGGGCCGCTGAGATTATTGCCGCTGTCGTCCCGCCGTTGATAGAAATATTTGTCAGTATTGATCATCTTGAACGTTGCGAGGTTGTTGGTTGCAGTCGGACGATCAATAATAAAAGTTCCGGCGGCATCATTTCCACCTGGCACAAACGAATTTTGTTTAAAAACCAGAAATATTGAAAAGCTTTCAGTTGGGCCAATCCCAGACAAATTTTCTGTGTCCATATACTTGGTGCCGTTGAACTCCAGGGCAGGATTGCTATTAATTATATTGGTTCGATAGATAGGTCGGCGTGCAGCAGTCGCATTTACAGCATCGTTGTCGTCGGGCGAATTATCATCCCAAACCTCTACCGCATCACCGTCTTCAGCAGTGGTCCCGTTGTCTTCGAGGGCGTTTGCGTTTGCTTTTAACCACAACCGTAGATTACCTGATACTCCCCCAGGAGATTGGGCGACAAGAACCGCGGCCTCAAGTAGAAATAGGGTGGTAAGGAGAAAGCTTCGCATGTTTTAAGTCCAGAAAGATAAAATACAAAGACATACGGAAAATTGGTATTGCTGGATTAAAATGACTTCAATAATAATTTTTGCTGGATTTAGATATGTCCCCTTTAATAGTCTATCTCACTAAAAAAAACAGCTGGCGTTGCGCTCCGGAACTTTTTGAAACTATAGATTATCAGTAGCCATATAAAATATTACATCTTGTTAAACCTTCCCAATTCTGGAAAAAATCGGAAAGACAACCTTTTTTTCGTCATCAGCCCAATGACGACAAACAGTTTTAATAAACGCCTCAACGGGATCATACCCGTTTTCCTCAACGTACTTTTGGGTCGCAGACCAGCTTGAAAGGTACCCCGATAGTTGCCTTACGGTCCAATTAACTTTAATGGCAAACGAGGGAGACTGGATTTGATCGAATGGGAATTCTATTGAGCGATACTCATCCTCAACTAACCTGCGGGCGCTATCCCAATAGGGTCCCACGGTATCGCCATAAAACTCAAGGATCAGTTTATCAATTGCAGGTTCGATGGTTGGCAAAGAGTATCCCCATACGGCAAGGATCCCTCCGGGTTTGGAGACTCGCCGGACTTCCTTGTAAAAGTCATCCCAGGCGAACCAATGCAACGCTTGGGCTACTGTTAAAAGGTCGAATTGGTGATCCGGGAATTCCGTCTGTTCTGCCCGACCTACTGAATAGTGGATATTATCTTTCCTGATAGCGAGGTCCAATTGCCGTACGCTGATATCAGTAGCATATACGTTGTAAAAATATTTCGCGAGGTGATGCGCTACCTGGCCGTTTCCCGTCGCGCAATCCCACGCTTTTTCCCGTTTCCTGACATGCTGAAAAATGAACTCATATAACTCGTCAGGATAAGTCGGACGGAAGGCCGCGTATGCTTTTGACTGTGTGGAGAAGTAATCCTTCATTGTCGTTAATCGTACTTTGTCAAATTATAAAAAAAGGAATAGGGGGTAGGGAATAAGGAGTAAGGGTGGGTCTCAAAGTGCGCACCCTTACTCCTTATTCCCTATTCCTTATTCCTCTCCTCAAAATGCTCAAGCATGACAAAGTAGGATTAACGGATAACGATTAACGGCTACGCCGTAGCGGCGACCTTCCTCATCTTCTCCAGCCCTGTCTTAGCGACTTGCAAAGGATCTTGCTGCCAATATTCGCGATTGAAAAGTTCGAGTGACAATATCTTGGGACCTTTCATATTCTTCAGGTCGGTAAGTATTTGCTTGAGGGGTGCGGCACCATCGCCGGGATAGATTCTATCCTTGTCTTCCGCCTTCTCGCGCGGAATCGATGATGGATAATCGTTCATGTGAAATACCTCTATGAGACTACCGTCGACCATCTTAAGCCCTTCGAAACCAGAATCACCACGGAACAAATGATATACATCGGCAAGAATACGTGCACCCGAATTGTTAGCGACCGCAGCGGCCATCAATGCCTGTCCGATGTGATAAAACCGTGAAGCCCCCCAAAATTCAAGCTGCGGAATGACGCCAGTTTCTTTACCCAACTCGATGAGTTTAGCAAAACGTTCGCCGATCACAAACATATCCAATTGAGCATCTCTCCCGATACCCGCAGACGGTGCGGCTATGCGCGGACAACCAAGGGCCGCCATTATCTCCATTTCTTCACGCATCTGTTTAAAACCCGCGTTCCTTTTCTCCTCCTCATCCACCATCCAGGGAGCGAAGCCAATTGCATTTACAACGGGTACCTTACTATCGTCGATCAATTTCTTCAACTTTGGCAACGTTCCGCCATTTTCGAGGTAAACCTTCAAGTCAGGAATCCACAATTCCATGCAGTCGTAGCCTGCACGCGCAGCTATGTCGATGTATTTTTCAACACCGAGCTTTTGTCCGCTGATCGTGCTGGTGTTGAGCGAGAACTTAAATTTATCTGCCTGCTTTTTCTTGTTATCGCCGGCGATTCCAGCTGAACCTAGAAATGCTAATCCGGTGGTAACTGAGGCTGTCTTTAATGCTTCTCTTCAGTTCATGATGCGTTTGGTGATTTTGAACTACAAACTAATTATTTATAGTGGAAGGGAAAAATTGAAATCATCTATATTTTGAGGGGATCAGGGT
>JAEZBX010000351.1 GCA_023412765.1 Bacteroidota bacterium | reverse complement strand
GTTTAATATAAACTGACGACACCATGGCATCAAACGAATATGAAAAAACAAAGGTCCGAAGTGCCGGCCTTGAAGACCAGGCATCCGAGAAGGATTATCTAGGATTTACCCCATACGTAGACGCAATTTTTAATTTTTTAGAGAATGACCGAACTAAACCTCCTTTCACTCTCTCCATTGAAGGTGATTGGGGCTCTGGAAAGTCCTCGTTTATGCTGCAACTTCAAACCAAGCTAAAAAATAAGGAGGCGATTGTGATTAAGTTTAACGCATGGCGACACGATAAAATGGAATCAATGTGGGCCGCGTTCGCGCTTACGTTTATAAAGCAACTAAGTAAGCAAAGATTTTTTCTTCTCCGTCCTATCCTAAATCTGATTGTTCTATTCAGACGTTATGATTGGAAAAATGGTTTGCTAGAATTACTGTTAAAGGTTGCAATGATTGGGCTTTACATTTCTCTTGGCATTACCTTTTTCAATATCGGGGGACTTTCCGCAATCAAAGACTTCCTTTTTGTGGATGAAGGTAAAATCGAGAATTTAGATTTTGTAAAGATTTTTAGTTCACTAGGCTTTATGGGACTAGTTCTTGCAGGGATTTTCTTTGCGAGAAAGGCTGGAGATGTTCTTGGGAACCCATTAGCCATCGATCTCACCAAATACATTAACAAGCCAGACTATGTGGGCAATACTTCATTTATAGAAAGTTTTCACTCTGATTTTGATAAGGCCGTAAGGGTGCTAGCCTTTAAAAAAAAGAAGGTCTATGTTTTTATTGATGATCTTGATCGAGCGGAAATACCTAAAGCCGCTGAATTGATGCAGGGCCTTAATATGATGATATCGGATTCACCCAAGATTATTTTTATCATCGGCATGGATAGAGAGAAGGTTGCTGCTGGAATTGCAGCCAAGTATGAACCCTTGTTGAAGTACCTTGGCTATTCCGAGCAATCTAACGTTAATGATGCATTGTTGTTTGGAAGTAACTACTTACAGAAATTCATCCAATTGTCCTTTCGGATTCCAATGCCTACGGCCAAAGATATAAAGGCATTTATTAACTCAATCAATGATTCTCAAACTCAACCTGATACTAAAAATGGACCTTCGGAGCAAGTACACTCAATAATGCTGGAAGATGGAGAAGATGCCCTTGCGATGAAGGCAACTATTGAGGCGGTTGCGCCTTTCTTTGAGAACAACCCCAGGCTTCTAAAACAATTTACGAATGCTTTCCGATTGAAATGTCACATAGCATTTAATACGGGGCTATTCCTTAGCATGGACGAGGGAGCGCCCATTACGATACAACAAGTTGGGAAGTTTGTTGCCATGATAATGCTTTGGCCAAGGATAATTGATGCACTATTTCAAAACCCCAATCTTGTTACTGAGATTCTTACCGACCCTTCCTCTGGCGAAACGTTCAGTAAGGAATCTGACTCCTGGAGGTTGCGGGCGGATTTAGTTAAGCTTTTAGAATGTTGCCCCGACAATACTTATGAATTTGAATATGACATGACCAATGTAAATTTCAAGCGTTTGATTGAGACTTCACCTGCGATTATCGTCTCGGAAAATGCAAGGATTCAAGTTGATACTGGTGATTCCGAGGCTGACTATGGGGTGGATGAGCGAAATTCCGAAAAGCAAAGCCCAACAGGGAGCACGACCACAACCACAACAACATTTACTGAGGCTAAGTGAAGGCGGTTAATTAGCCTCTCGCGGATAGGTCCTTTTAGTGATATGAAGGATTAAGCGACCTTGGGCTAGCTGAGCCTCAATTCGCTGAAGTTTTTTAACTTTTGAATAAACGAGTTCGATATTTGTACCCTCGGGACTACCTGACAGGAAAGGCCGGTTTTTAGCCGGCTTTTCCTTCTTAAAACGCTGCTCAAGTCCTCTCAAAACGCAGATGTAGCGTTCTCCTGAGCGGTTCGACACTTACGATTTTCGAGCCAAAATTTTCAGGGAAGATTTTATTAGGATCCCAAAAACTATTGAGTAAATTTACTCACCTTATTGAGTAAATTGTAAATGGTGTTTGAAAGGCCTTATATTCAGCAACTTATAAGCAGATTGAAGGAACCCAGATCCTTCATTCAGGTGCTGATGGGGCCCCGCCAGGTGGGAAAAAGTACGATGATGAGCCAGGTTCTGGACAAAATCGTTATCCCCAACATCTTTGTTTCCGCTGATGCCGTGGCGAATGCCGGGGAAATCTGGCTGGAGCAGCAGTGGCAGGCGGCACGTTTACAACTGAAATCAACGGAAGCGCCGGAGTTCATTTTAGCCATTGACGAGATCCAGAAGATCACCAATTGGAGTGAAGTGGTTAAAAAACTCTGGGACGAGGACACCCGCGCCAAACAAAACATCAAAGTAATCCTGTTGGGGTCTTCGCGTCTACTTTTACAACAAGGTCTGACCGAATCACTGGCGGGGAGATTTGAAACTTCTTATCTTGGTCACTGGTCATTTGCGGAGATGGAGCAAGCCTTTGGCGTGACTGCTGAACAATACGTTTGGTTTGGCGGCTACCCCGGTGCAGCCGCACTGATGAGCGATGAAGACCGTTGGAAGAAGTACGTGAATGACGCGCTCATCGAAACGAGTATCTCTAAAGATATTCTCATGCTCACCCGCGTGGACAAGCCGGCCTTGCTGAGAAAACTTTTTGAGCTAGGATGTTTGTATTCCGGACAGGTGCTTTCCTACACCAAGATCGTAGGACAACTACAGGATGCAGGGAACACAACCACCCTCGCACACTACTTGCAACTTCTCGACACAGCTGGCCTACTGGCAGGAATTGAAAAGTATACGGGTGAACAACTGAGACGACGTTCTTCCAGCCCGAAGTTTCAAGTGCACAATACAGCATTGCTCACCGCACAACAAGGTGATTCTTTGAAAGAAATAATGGCGAAACCTGATGTTTGGGGACGCTGGGTTGAAGCTGCTATCGGTGCACACCTTGTGAATCATCAACTGAGTGAAGGTTACACAGTTCACTACTGGCGACACCGAAATGATGAAGTTGATTTTGTGCTGGAGAAAAAAGGGAAAGTGGTTGCCCTTGAAGTGAAAAGTGGAGCCACACAAAAAGCTCCAGGAATGGAAGCGTTCAAGAAACAACATAAGCCGGATAAGGTATTGTTAGTTGGAAATAGCGGAATGCCTTGGCAAGAATTTCTGAAATTCAATCCAACACTAATTCTTTAACATCTAACTATCGTCTATGATACTAGACAACGAAAATGAAAATCTGAAAGTCCATGAATGGATTCGGAAATATACTGAAGAGGGAGAGATGGATATTGTCACAGGTTACTTTACCATTGGAGCAATCGGTTATCTGTCAAAGACTGTTAACGACAAGATTGAGCGAAAACTAATAAGCATATCATCTAAATCTCCCCGCCATCAAAGCACTTTTTCAAACTCCCAAATCCGCATAAAATTTTGATTCGACAATTATAATGTCGGGGCTACCATTTATAACCGTATCATTGCCATCTGTGCGGCTCTTGACCGAATTTAACCCACCCTCACTCCTCCTTCAACGTCTTAGCCGGGTTCGCTAACGCCGCCAAATACGACTTGCAACTCACGGTTAAGGTTCCTATTGCGAATGTGAGAATTCCAGCAACCATGAACAGGGCCACATTCATATCGATACGGTACGCAAAATCCTCGAGCCAACGTTTCATATAAAAATATGACAATGGTGTTGCGACAACAAAGGCTATGATCATCAGCTTAGCGTATTGCTTCGACAGCAGCATTACCAACGAGCTTACACTTGCGCCGTGAACTTTGCGTATACCGATTTCCTTAGCGCGCTGATCCGCTGAGAAAGAAGACAAACCTAACAGTCCAAGACATCCAATAAACATTGAGAGTCCGGCGAAAACATTTACGAGCATGCTGACTGTCCTTTCACCCCGGTACTGCCTTGCAAAATCATCATCGAGAAATTGGTAGCGAAACGGAAAGGCCGGATTAATCGCTTTGGTAGTGTGCTCAATTGCAAGCAGCGCGTTATGTGTATCGCCTGAAATTCGAATGAACGCGGTGCCAGCATCGGCGTTGCTGTACCTGATAATCAGCGGCGCGATGGGATCATACATCCTTGCCATATGAAAATTTCCGACTACCCCGGCAATCGTGCCTGTTGTTCCCCACATTGTCAACTGCTTTCCAACAGGATCGTCGAAGCCCATGATTTCGGCAAGCACCTCGTTGATGAGGAAGCGGGTAGAGTCGCGGACAAAATCGTTGTAAAAATCTTCGCCCTCTACGATTTTAATTCCCATCGTTTTGGCAAAGTTTTCGTTCACGCTTAGCACGTTGATCTCTACCACCATATCAGGATCTTTGCCCGGCCACTTTGCTCCCCCCGTAGACATATCCAGATTAATTGGACTCGCACTGCTCAATGTTACATCTTTCACCTCCGGGATGCTTCTCAATGAATTCATGTAGACTTCCTTCTTACCGTACAGGCTACCCGACAGGTCGACGCTTATAACATTGTCACGCTGAAGTCCAATGTCTTTATTCAAAATGTAAGACAGCTGCTTCGAAATAATAAGCGTTCCACTAATGAGAAAAACTGAGATAGCAAACTGGAACGTTACGAGTACATGACGAAAGTTAGTTCCCCCTCCCTGTTTCGATCTACCCTTCAGCGATTTGATGACGGAAAACGAAGACAACATGAATGCAGGGTATGCGCCTGCCAACATTCCAGTTAAGAGGATCATGCCGCCCAACGTGATTCATACTCGCGGATCCGAGAAATTAATAAATATGGACTTGCTGGTTAGCGTGTTAAAGAATGGAAGCACCACGTAGACTATAGACGCCGCAAGAATGGTGGATACCATTGCATACAACATTGCTTCAGTAATGAACTGTTGACTTAATATCATTCGCTGCGCACCCAATATTTTCCGCACCCCAATCTCGCGAGCGCGCAGGCTTGACCTGGCGGTGGCGAGGTTCATGAAATTGATCGAAGCCAATAGCAGCAGGAATATTGCAATGGCTGAAAGTATTTGAACGTATTGAATTCTTCCGCCAACGGGAACTCCATTTTGAAATGTGCCGTGCAGATAGTTTTCGGAGAAAAGTTGGATATATAGGGGCTCGTTCGACTCCTTATTGGTATTTTTTATGACTTCCTGTTCAATTCTGCTCCGGACGATTTGCACGTCAGCGTTGGGTTTTATAGTAAAGAACATGCTGAAACCTCCGTTCAACCAGCTGTTGGCCCACGACCGACTCTCAAGAAATCCCTGCGCCGACGCAATCCAATCAAACTGAACGGAAGATTTTTCGCCTGGGGTTTCGAATACACCAGTGATCTCGTAATCGGTTTTGTCATTCATTCTGATGGATTGTCCGACAGCATTCTCGCGCCAGTCATTGCCAAAAAACTTAAGTGCCATTCGATCCGAGATCACCATGGTCGGTCCCCCTGCTAGCGCCTTTTTTGGATCTCCTACAATCAGTCGATAACTGAAGACATCGAAAAAACCTGGTGTAGCAAAGCGTCCTTTTTCGAAAGAGGAAATTTCTCCTGCGCGAAACATGTAATCCATTTCCCACGTGTACGATGTCACCGCTTCGACTTCTGAATACTGAGTGAGCAGCACGTTTTCAAGTGGGAACGGAATCCCCGAGGTGGTATGTATTTCACCATTGCTTTGAATTAAGTTTCTCCACACCTGGTACAGTCGATCGGACTTTTCATGAAACTGGTCTTTCGATGTTTCGTCCGAAATCCAAAGCAAAATGAGCATGCATGACGCAAGTCCTGCAACAAGTCCCGCAACATTGATAGTAGTGTGACCTTTGTATTTACCTGCCTGGCGGATGGCGGTCCTGATGTGATTGAACAGCATATCTACATTGTTAACAGATTTAAGGCGTGGGAATTTTCGTACTATTCCCGGACGAAAAAGCATCAGTACATCGAGCGCATAAAGTAGTCTTGCGCGGGATAAACTTTGTGCCGCTCTGGAAATTAAAATCCTGTTTGTAGTCAATACCTGGGAAATGCACAAAGGTTTCAATGCGGATTAAAATAAATTATCGGTTAGAGCGAAGGAGATAAGCAATGATCTTCACGATCATGAAGCAAGGGCTAAGAGGATTGCTCGCACGCGCCGGACGCTCTAACTCCATCGAATGGTCATCACTTGAAGAAATTTATCTTCAACGGATACTTCCACGGATCTTTACCGCGATAAACCCGCATCGCATTTATGCCTGGAAACAAGCCGAAAAGCGTGCCACACAAGAACATCGCACCAAAGGCATAAAAGGGAAAATACTTATATACTTCAAATGAAAAATGAGACGAGGGAAACAAGACCGGCATGAAGACAAATAGCATTTGGACAACCAACAGGATGCTCATTAAGATTGAGTATGTAAGTTGTCCATTGAGGATGTCCTTACCATGCTTATTGATGCCATTAATTTCTTCGCGCTTCAGCATCCAGAAAATAAAAGGCAGCAAAACGTTGCCAATCACTGGGAACAGGAAAAATCCCCAAGGCGTGATATGCAGGATGGCCAGTTGATTGAGTTCATGCTGTGTCGGTTCGGGAAGAAGTTCTTCCAAGTTCACACCCAAAGCGTCGGCGATAGATTTAAGCGTGTACAAGCGCGGGTCGACTTCCCCGGATTCAATTCTTTGAATAGTCCGAACATTCAGTCCCGTAATTTCAGCTAGGCTCTCCTGCGTGATTCCTTTCAGCTTGCGAAAGTGAATGATCTTTCTGGCAATAGATGATTTGTCCATAGTTGTTTGTTTATGTTCAAATCTCACGTGAAGCCTTGTTATTTGTTAACGGTGTATACCCGACATTTACCCGACAAACCTGTTTCCAGATATAAATTACGCTATTCCCGCGACCGTGATCATCATAATGACTTTAATTTTTCGGGAATATTAAAATTCTCGTCAGTAATTTTTCCTTCGTGATGAATGGCCATCGACGCGGCAGCATACCAAGCCCGCTCGCGGACAATCGCGTTCTGAAGCGAACAATAGGAGAATGTCATCCTGAAGATCGCGTGTCTTTTAACCGCAAAAGAATTAACATTGTTGGATGGCAAACTATTTGACCAACCACCAAAAAAATTCATATGAACAAACTTCTACTCACCACGGTCTGCCTTATCCTGGCAACAACAATTAGCTATGCACAAATCACTTTTCCCCCGGGCGGCCCGAACCGCAAGGCTTCGGTATCCCAACAGATCGGTATTACGGATGTACGCATCGACTATAACCGCCCTATCGTGAACGGTCGAGAGGGAAAAATCTGGGGTGAACTTGTCCACTATGGTTTAGCCGACCTCCACTATGGTACCAGCAAAGCGGCACCCTGGCGCGCGGGTGCAAATGAAAACACGACTTTTACTTTTAGCACCGATGTCTTTATTGAAGGACAACGATTGGAGGCGGGCAAGTATGGATTCTTCATCGCCATGGGCCCTGAAAAGGCAACCCTGATCTTCTCTAATGTCAGTACAGCATGGGGAAGTTTTTACTATGACAGTAAGGACGATGCACTTCGCGTGGATGTGCCGATTGAAAAACTTTCAGAAAGCATCGAGCGCCTGGTGTACGTATTCAGTGACGAAACCGACGATGCCGCAGTTGTTTCACTGCAATGGGAAAAAGTTAAAATACCATTCAAAATATCCGTTGATATTCAAAAGGAAATGATCGAGGCATATCGCAAGGAAGTTAATTCCGGAATTTTCTATCGTTACTGGCAGAATATGCAAATGGCGGCAAATTATTGTCTTCAAAACAACATTAACATTGATGAAGCGATCGGATGGGCTGACCGTTCCATTAACAGTTTCTTTGGTGAAAAGAATTTTGTCACATTGTCTACCTATGCCGGATTGCTGGAAAAGAAGGGCATGAAAGCGAAGGCGGATTCCGCGTTACAGATAGCTATTCCGTTAGCTACCACACTGCAACTCTATTCGTACGGAAGAGGTCTTGAAAATCAAAAACGGAACGCTGAAGCTATCGCTATTTATAAAAAATCATTTCACAAAAATCCGAACGATCTTTATTCTCTCATGGCCATCACACGCAGTTATTCATTGCAGGGAAATAATAAAGAAGCCCTAAAATATGCTAATAAGACACTCACGGTTGCAAAGGATACTTACTTCGCGCAGTATGCACAGGAAGTGATTGCGAAGTTGAAGGAGGGGAAGGCCATCTAGGGGGAATAGGGAATAGGGAATACGGAGTAAGGTCAAGGCAAGGTATAGGGTATAAGGTATAAGGGGGAGGACGCGCGTAGTGGTCTGGTTGTGGTCTTTGGATAGCCATCGATAGTGGAGCTGCTCCTTTGTGACCCATCGACACTTATATCTTCCCACGAAAGGATTATTAGTCTTTCAGGCTATCAGTACAGCACACAAGGAACACCATGTCTCTCTTTGAATTGACGGGCAGGGTATAGCCTAACACACGTAAGAAAATCGTCCTAAAGGATATGGACATGTTGCCGATAAAGGTGGACACTTTTCCGTCCACCTAATTTTTTGATTTGCCGGAATTCTATTTTTAGCGATCAAAAAAAACTCGTTAACTACATGAAGATCCTTAACTACAAATTTGTCAACGGCAAAAAATTATCCGGCGTATATGAAGAGTTGAATTCCGTAAAGAAAGAGGTTTCCGGCGCCACTGCTTTTGTAAAGGAAATCGAAAAAGGCAATCTCGACGCAGACATCAAAAATTCCGGTACATCTACGGAACTGATACAATCGTTAGCCGCTATGCGCGATCAAATGAAAAAGTTTTCGCTGGAGGAAAAGCAGCGCAGTTGGATCAACGAGGGCCTTGCAAAATTTGTGGAGATACTTCGATCCAAGAATGAAAACCTGCAATTGCTGTCAGATAATATCGTGCGGCAATTGGTGACTTATATAAAGGCAAACCAGGGAGCTCTCTATTTAGTTAACGACGACAATCCCGACGATGTGTTTATCGAGATGCAAGCATGCTACGCCTACAATCGTAAAAAGAACCTGAAGCAGAGAATAGAATTGGGGCAAGGGTTAGCCGGACAGGCTGTTTTGGAAAAAGAAACGATCATCCTGACGGACGTCCCAAAGGATTTTGTTAAAATAACTTCCGGACTGGGTGAAGCTCTTCCTAGAAACATCCTGGTTGTTCCTTTGAAACTTGAAGACAAGGTGCTTGGAATTTTGGAATTGGCCTCGTTTCAGGTGTTGAAAAAATTTGAAATAGAGTTTATCGAAAAGATCGGCGAGAGCATTGCGTCGACGATCTCTTCAGTGAAAGTTAGCGAGCGTACAGCTCTTCTTCTTCAATCCACTCAGCAGCAAACGGAGGAAATGAAGTCGCAGGAAGAAGAAATGCGTCAGAACATGGAGGAGCTTACTGCTACCCAGGAGGAGATGAGGCGGATTCTGAAAGAAGTAGAAGGAAAAGAGGCATATATCAGCTCATTACTAAATGTTTCTTCCGATCTGATATTCACGATTGACAAACAGTATAAATTAGTGACATGGAATCGATCCATGTCCCGGTCCATGGAGGGTTTTGGAGTTCGTTTTGAAAAGGGTCTCGACACTATGTCGTGGTACCCCGACGACCAAAAGGATCAGCAGCGAAGGTATTACGAGCGCGCATTCGACGGTGAGTCGTTTGAAATTACAACACCGAGTGTACAAAATGGCACCACCTATCATTTCCTTAGTGTATACGCCCCGTTGCGAAATGAGCAAGGTCAGATTTATGAAGTCGCCGTCTTTGCCAACGACGTGACCGCAATGATAAGCGCGCAGCAAAAAGCTGAACTCCTGAGGCAAGAAGCTCAAACGCAAACCGACGCTTTGAAGGCACAAGAGGAGGAACTGCGCCAGAACATGGAAGAGCTTTCAGCAACCCAGGATGAAATGCAACGAATCCTGAAAGAAGTTGAAAACAAGGAAGCCTATGTAAGCGCCGTGCTAAATGTTACAACGGACTCCATATTCACAGTTGACAAAGAGTACAAGCTGGTGACATGGAACAAGGCCATGGCCCGTTCGTTGGAGGGGTTCAATATGCAACTTGAAAAAGGCAACAGCACCCTGGACTGGTTTCAAGGTGAAGAAAAAAACAAGCAGATTGACCTTTATAAAAAAGTGTTTGAAGGTGAACACATTGAGTTTACTTCTCCTACCGAGATCAATGGAGAAACCTATCATTTTCTTTCAGTCTACGCACCGCTCCGAAACGAAAAAGGAGAAGTTTACGAGGTAGCCGTCTTTGCAAAGGATGTGACGAAAATGATGAGGGCACAACATACTGCAGAAAAGTTGATGGCTGATGCGAAAAACCAAGCCGAAGAATTGAGAGCTCAGGAAGAAGAACTTCGTCAAAATATGGAGGAGCTTTCCACCACACAGGAAGAGATGCAGCGAATATTAACTGAGGTTCAGAGCAGGGAAACCTTCATAAGCAACCTTATCGATGCGTCAAAAGACTCTATTCTTGCAGTGGACAAAAACCTTCATATCGTCAATTGCAACGCTGTATTTCAAAAAACTTACAGCGCGATGGGATTGGAGTTTGCAAAGGGATCTGATATTCGCAAAATCTTTAACGATCCGGCGGAAGTTGCCCGGTACGAATCGATGTACGCGCGAGCTTTTGCAGGCGAAGCTTTCGATATCGAAGAACGTTATAGCGTAGGTACAAGTGAAATGTACTGCGTTGTGTCATACCTTCCGCTTTACAATGCAAGCAATGAGGTAGATACTGTTGCCGTTTTTGTTAAAGACGTTACGGCTATAACGCTGGCCAAGTTGGAAGCTGAAAGGCAACGGGAGGATATCCGCGTTCAGGCAGACGAAACCAATCGTCTCAGAGAAGATCTTGAGGCACGCGAAAAAGTATTTTCGTTGACAACGTTGCTCTCTGAAGCGGACATCTATGGTACTATCACATATGTGAATAGTAAGTTTTGTGAAATATCTGGATATACGCCCGAGGAATTAATTGGCAAACCCCACAGCATTCTCCGCCATCCCGATATGCCGAAAGAATTCTTTAAAAGAATGTGGAGTACCATCAAGAAGGGCAAGCCATTCCAGGGTATTGTAAAGAACAAAGCAAAGAATGGAACTCATTATTGGGTAGATGCATCAATTGTTCCCATAAAAGATGCAAAGGGAAACATCGTAAAATACATCGGAGCAAGATATCACATTACGAATGAGGAGCTGGCTAGTCAGCTTTTCAAGGAACAATTCCCAAATTTCAGGATTGCTTCATAAAATGCCCGGAAGAAATAGTTGTTTTACATCGAAGTCTTATAAAACTCCTTCGACTTCGACAGAAGGAACATAACCGACCGATTTTCGAAATTGATCAGGAGTATTTTTAGTTTGCTTCTTGAAGTATCTCATGAAATAAGAGAGATCACTAAATCCAAGTTCTGTCGCAATTTGTTTGATAGTCTTTTCGGTGTAGGCAAGGTGACGCTTTGCTTCGACGATCGTGCGTTCCTGTATGAGTTCCGTTACAGTTTTATTCAAAGAACTTTTACACAAAGCATTCAGGTGCTTCGGCGTAACGTTCATCATTTTCGCATAGTCACTCGGTAGCTTCAATTCGTGGAAGTGTCGCTCGATTAACGTTTGTAGACTTCGGATATGAGTAACGGTGGAAAGCGTTCCCTGAATATTTACATCGGACCGACTGTAACGCGCCATTCGAATAATCAAACTATCTAGACTGTTGCGCAGTATATCCTCCCACCCGATTTTACGCGCATTAAATTCGGCGTACATATCTGTAATCATAGCTTCCAATCCCTGTTCAATTTTCGGATCAAACTGGACGTAGCTATCCAGTGTTAACATTCTTAGATATGGAAACTTTTCGATGTGACGTTCTCTGACGTAACTCTTGTAAAATTCCAGGGTGAAATGAAAATAAAAACCCTTGATATCATCCGAGAACGACCAGCTATGAACTTGGCCTGGCAACATCAAGAAACAAGCAAATCGTTTGATGGGATACTCTTGCGTGTCGATCGTATGCGTACCGCTTCCGCGTGTGACAAACATAATGAAGAAACAATCGTGCCTGTGCGGTGTGCTGGCAAAATTGAATCTGCCCACGCTCTCCTCCATCGTTCCCATTTCAAAATGAACGGAACCTGGGCTTCGTTGAAAAGTCTTTATTGTGTAGACCGGCAGATCTGTTTTTTTCCTGCTCTTCTTCCCCATTGTCCCGTCATAATATCATCCAACCGGGTCAAAGATAGTATAAATGCCTCCGTGTAAGGATATACGAAGCAAGGATTGATTAATTCTGCGCTCTGAACACACGCTTAAGCAAATCCGTGGTCCGTGCCAAAGGGTCTTCGCGAATCTTTTTCTCCTCCTGAGAGATCAGAAGGAACAATCCGTCCATCGCTTTTTCGGTAGCGTAGTCGTCAAGGTTAGGATTAACATCCTGAACAAATGGAATCTGGTTATATGTATTTACAATGTCGCCGTAGTATTTGGTAGCATTCACTTTACTAAGCGCGTCTTTGATAACAGGTTTGAACTTTTCGCGAAGATGGTTCGAAGTGGTACGCTTTAAGTATTGAGTAGCAGCATCTGATTCACCTTTGAGTATACCCCATGCATCCTGTATGGTCATCGATTTGATAGCAGCGATGAAAATCGGTTTTGCTTCCTTTGCCGCTTCTTCAGCGCCACGATTAAGAGTCATGATAAATCGATCAACATCTTTATCAAACCCAAGTTGGCGAAGTTTGTCCTCCACCTTTTTTGCTTCCGGGGGAAAGGGAATTTTTATTTGCGGATTCTTAAAATAGCCGTCGACTCGAGAGGCGAGATCCGAACCGGTAGAGATTCCTTTTATCAACGCTTCCTTCAGTCCTTCTCCTACTTCTGCCGTCGTGAGGGGCTGCTCAAGCTCAAGGGCTTTGTTCACTTCACCCAACGTTTGATTGATTTGCGCGCTGCTACATCCAACGCATAACAGAATCAAAATAATTGCACAATTTTTTAATCCATTCATATTTCAAGGTAGCAAAAAGTCTCGTGTACTTCTGCATCCTTGCAAATTACCTGCCACTAGTGAATTTAGAAATCTGTTAGCGGCGAATGGAATTTTCTGTTAATCCAGTTGAAATACCGCTCCAAATCCTATTCCGGCACTATAAGGTTTTAGTTTGAATGGTGCTTTCAACTTTTCATCAACATATAAAGAATTTGTAAAGGTAGGCTGAACAAAAAACTTTAGTCGCCTGTTGATGACAATCTCGTTTCTGTAAAACAATTGATACGATAGGTAGCTTGCCCGATGGTTCCGATACAATTCCTCGTTACCCGAACCGGCAAAACCTTTATAATACTGCAGCCCAGCTCCAACTTTGTGCATCAATTTCTTACCATACAAAAGAAAAAGTATTCCACCTTGCAAGCCGACATTTCTTGTGTGGAAGTTAACCTCTCTTACATTATGTGCAGGCGTGATTGTATACACCAAATCGGGATCTAACTCTGTTACAATTTCATCCGTAAGAAAACTATAGCGCAAAGAAGTCCTCCGATGAAAGAACGTGACGCCACCATAATATTCAAAACGCTTTGAGATGTAACCTTGCAGCCCTGCGCTGAAACTAACGCTTAGTCGCTCCGATGACAAGATAGAAGCAGTTTCAAATCCAGTGATGCTGATACCATCCTGGGCAGATGGAATCACATGATAAAAATTCAGAAGGGGCGCTGCGGCCACATAAAATTTCAGATTTTTAAGACGATGTTGTTTAGAGGATTTCTCTTCACTTTCTTTTTCGTCTTCAGTCTTTTGGACAGTCTCAGGTATTTTCACCGAATCTATGGCAGGCACGCTTAAAACATTTTCAGCTGCCATCAAGGTCGGCTGAGCTGCGTTCATTTCTAAATTAATTGAATCATTATCTTCGTATTCCTGCAGCATGCTCTCGCCGATCAAAATACCCTCCGACATTGCGTCATCAGTTGGATCGTTAGGAGTCTTTTTAGTTTCGATACGGTCAGCAATTACTTCGTCTAGCCTCTCCATTTCATTAGTTGAATTTGGTGTTTCCGGTATCTCTATCGTAGGGGCTCCTTCAACCCTATGATTATGCGCAAGTTGGCGCGAACCGTTCTGCGGCGTAATGAACGTAGTCGTTAAAAAAAGTAAGGCGATAGCTGCACCCGTAACTCCATCCCACCATGCCATGAGAACGGGCATTCGATTTGGCCGCAGCGCTTTATCGATGTTGTCCCAAACTACATCATCCGGCATTTCAGAATATGATGCAATTCTCTTCTCAAACTCATTACTGGAAGGCCGCTCAGAAGAATTTTTCATAGTAGTGCATAATATTTTGACAATTCAATTTTTCTTTCAACAACTGTTTTGCGTAGTAAAACTGTGACCGCGATGTCCCCTCAGAAATCTGTAGCATCGTTGCGATTTCAGAATGACTGTAACCTTCGATGGCAAACATGTTGAAAATAATTCGGCATCCATCTGGCAAATCATTTACCAGTGATATCAGGTATTCGTCCGTAAGGTGATCAATGGAAGTTTCATAGATTGGAATCTCATTTGACATCGAGTCGATATCAATGAACATCAGTCCCCTACCTTTTCCTTTGTGGTAATAGTTAATCGCAGTGCGGACCGTAATGGATTTCATCCAGCTCTCAAGTTTTTCAGGCGCATTCAGTTGGTCAAAGTTTTTGAAGATTCGTATGAAGGAATCTTGTAATACATCTTGTGCTTCTTCCCGGCTGCTGGTATATCGTCGGCATAGACCCATAAGCTTTCCCTTAAAAAGATCATAGAGGATGCGTTGTCCCCTCGCATCCCCTGCTCTACATGACTGAAAAATATCGTAATGGCTATGCATTGTTTAGAATAACCATTCGCAACGAAGATGAATATTCATCATCAGTTTGATCTTTTTATATAAACCATCGCTCTGCTGCATTCATCTGCATTGCATATCTCATATTCCAACTCAGCGTTTCTTTCAACGAACGTGTCGAGTCGATAGAGTATGCGCTTATCCTCTACAGTAGCGTAACCGTATTCTGGTAACTTTAATATTTTCAGACTTACCAATTCACCACAGATGGAATCATTTTCCAAGACTCCCAGGTACATCTCAGGGATGGTACTATTTGAAAGATCGATCGAATCCCGTCCTGCTTTTATCTGGCATGAGAAAACGGAATCCTGTAAAAAAGTGAGCTTTACCCCAGCTGATTTGCAAGCACCATCCCTGCAAACTTCGTAAACAAATTGATCGCTGAATGGAGCGGCTTGCGTCTCGTGAGCCTTGTAGGTAAAGCCGGAAGTTGAAAGCGAAACATCGCCTCGTTGAGGCAAAGACTTCAAATACACATTATAGTTACTGACAGGTCCACACAAGGAATCGTTAGCAAACACTGGGAGAACCCTTGCGCTATCAAGAGCATAGCTGTTGAAGATGAAATTATCGTCACCCACAGCGAAATTGCACGAAGAATCCGACTTGATGTACACAATGCCATATGCTGATCGGGCAGTATCAATTTTTGCTGTCAGCTTATAAATTATTATGTCGGATGTTTTAAAGGACGCACCTGGTGTATACCTGATCTTGTTTCCAACAATTTCTGCGCTACCATATTGTGGAGGAAATTCATTCCCTGGCTGGAACAATGATAGAGCAACTGGTCCTCCACAAACAATATCATTCTCGAGAACGTCTATGAGAACCGGATTTTTGCCTACTCCGTAAACATAGTCTGCACGCGGATAGATATTGCACGGCAGGTTTGTAGAGTCATCTTCTATGATAACGACAATTGTATCTCTTTTTATAACTTCATTATTAGCAGTGTAGAAGGTGAACTCGAAATTATCCCTCCCGCTATTGTTCCCCACGGCGGGTGTGTACTGAAGTAATCCTTTGCCAAGCTCATTTAACTCTCCAAAGCGCGGCTGTGAAGTTATCGCGGCGCGCGCTGGAATATTCGACTTGAATTTTGAATTAAGATCAATGAACGATGGACTGTTTGCCAGGACAACAATTTCCTTTCCCTTTATTTCCGCAGAAGGGATTACCACATCATCCATGTCATTAAGTTAAGGTTAATGATTTTTTTCAAGTATTTTTTTGGATTAAAAAAGGAATGATGTTTTCTTTCGAGTAAATCAGAACAACTTTTTAGGACGTGTTCACAACTTTTTTAAAAACT
>JAEZBX010000349.1 GCA_023412765.1 Bacteroidota bacterium | reverse complement strand
CCATATAACTTCCTGCCTGCTTCTTCAAACTTATCTCCTTTAATCCAAACAGGCCGTTCTTTCGCATTCGCGACCAGACTGACAGCATGAACAAACACGCGATGAAATCTTTCAATATATCGCATGTTCAATGAGCTTACTTCATCGGGTGGTTGGTGATAATATTTCATCAATTCCTGGTCGAACTCCTTTACGCCTGGAGAAAAATTAGCGGCAGGCACACCTTTAACAGCAAAATTTACATTGTCGGATCGCTCATACAAATTTTGCGCTGGAGCAGGGTCACCCTTCAGCGCAAGACCGAAAGCCTGAGTCGACGTCCTGAAATGCTCATCTACCGTAGTTCGGTTAAGGTCAACCAAATTTACCATAGTGGTATCGTTGTAGCCGGCACCATCACAATTCAAATTGAATACGGTTTGATTAAGTGGGATCAAGGGATGGTTGGTATACCATTCACTTCCGAGCAAACCCTTTTCCTCAGCTGTGAGAGCCAGAAATAGTATCGACCTTTTCGGTGGATTCTTACCAAAAAATTTTGCCGCTTGCAAAAGAGCTACGGTACCAAGTGCGTTGTCACGTGCTCCATTGTAGATTGAATCCTGGCTTTGGTTCTTCTTAACTCCTACGTGATCGTAGTGTGCCGAAATCACGATCCACTCCTTGCTAAGGGTCGGGTCCGTTCCTTCGATAACTGCTGCTACATTCCTGGCGCCAATATTTTCCTGCGGCGCTGCTTCGATTATGAGCTTGCCAGTTCCTGTGCGCTTCTCCATGAGCGATGCAAGAGCAGGAGCCTCTGATTTCTTCATCCAAATATGGGGTATAGGTTCCTGCACATTCTTCTCAGTTAGCATCCGCTCTGCCGACAGAAAATTTACAATGGATTGCCAAGGTAGCCCAGGTAGCATCATAATTTCAATTAAAGCGCTGGCACCATGTGCTGCCGCCAGCACCCCTTTCGATGGAGCATCTGTGAGTAGAGCCTGGACCGCATTTGTTGTTGCGTTACCACCAGCAAGAGCCACAGCAATCTTTCCCTTAACATCAGCTTTTTCAAAATCTTCTGAAGACCCATATCCAACGAAAACCAAATCACGCTCAAGCGAAACACTACCTCCGTTCATATATGCCAGATCCTCTCCCATTTTAAAATTATCGGACCCAATTGTTAATGATATATTTTTTGCAGGCTTCAACTTCTTCAGTTTTACTTCCTGAAAAAATCCAGCATGTCCGGGCACGGGTTTGGCACCGAAAATATACAGTTGCGTACTGATGTAATTAGCTGCGATGTCGATTTCAGGTGAACCGGTGTCCCTACCCCTCATCTCGTCAGAAGCAAGAAATTTTAGGTGCGCCTCCGATTCGCGCGCCGTAACAGATGTTTGGACTTGTTGAATGAGTTTCTTTTGGGCCGGAGATTCCAGCGAAGCGACCATTAAAATGGCTAGGGCAAGGGACCGCATGTAAGTATCAATTTTTTCACTCGCAAGATAATCGGGATTCGCAATAGCCGACCGATACAACCAAAAATTTCTGGCCGGCAGTTTGTTTCACGCAAAGAACGAAAAAGGGAAGGCGCAAGGGTCGCGGAGAATATTCCCCTTTGTATTAGTCTTGCGGTATCCTTCGCGCGCTTTGCGTGAACCCAAACCGCTAATCAAACCCAACAAACAAAAAAACGGACTCCTTTTAAAAGAAGCCCGCTTATTTACAGGGTTGATCAGGAACTAGCGTACAAACAAAAGCTCTCTGTATTTAGCCAGCGGCCAATCTTCATTGTCCACCAACAATTCAAGCTTATCCACAGAATCACGGATTACTTCGAAATACTTCTCTTTGATATCGTCAGCATAGCCGATAGCACGCTTGTGAGTATCCGTAATTTTATTCAAGCGCTTACGTTCTTCGACCATAGCGCGAACGTTGGTCTTAATCACTTCGATATGGTTCGAAATTTCCCTGATCGTTTGAACAACCGCTTTGTTATCGACACCAAGACCTTTCAAGCCATTTGCATTTACGATAAGTTTGTTTTGATATGCGATCGCAGTAGGCACGATATGGTTCATTGCCAAATCTCCCATCACCCGAGCCTCGATCTGAACGCGTTTGATATATGCTTCAAGTTTTATTTCCACCCGCGCTTCAACTTCCTTTTCAGACATCACATCATGGCGAGCGAAAATATCCTTTGCCTTCTTTGTTAAGTACGCATCAAGTGCACGGACCATGTTTTTTACATTGCCAAGCTTACGCTTTGCTGCTTCTTTTACCCATTCTTCTGAATACCCGTCGCCTTCAAAACGCACATCTTTTGATTCCTTAATGTATTTTCTCAGAACATTTACAATAGCCAATCTCTTTTCTTCGCCTTTGTCGATTTCCTTAGAAACGGCTTCATGGAACTTCTCCAACTGATCAGCCATAATCGTATTCAGAACAGTCATGGGAACAGCACAATTATCGCTACCACCCACTGCGCGGAATTCAAATTTGTTTCCAGTGAATGCGAATGGAGAGGTACGGTTGCGATCTGTAGCATCAAGAATGATTTCAGGAATCTGATCGATTCCCAACTTCATATACATATTGTCACCCTTCTCGATTTTCACATTTCCTTTCTTTTCCAACTCGTCGAGGACAGCCGTCATCTGCGAGCCGATAAATACAGACATGATTGCAGGAGGCGCTTCGTTTGCTCCAAGACGAAAATCATTACCAGGAGTAGCAATGCTGGCGCGAAGAAGATCAGCATGCTCATGAACTGCCTTGATAGTATTTACAAAGAAGGTCAGGAACAACAGGTTGTCGCGCGCGCTGCTTGTAGGTGCATACAAGTTCACACCTGTGTCAGTTATCAACGACCAGTTATTGTGTTTGCCGGTACCGTTCAATCCAGCGAATGGTTTTTCATGGAAGATAACCTTTAGATCGTGACGCTCGGCAACGCGGCTCATCACATCCATCATAAGCTGATTATGATCGTTGGATACATTCACTTCCTCAAACAAAGGTGCAACTTCGAACTGACTCGGTGCAACTTCGTTGTGACGTGTGCGAACAGGTATACCAAGCTTCCATGCTTCGATTTCAAAATCCTTCATGAAGTCATATACTCTCGGAGGAATTGATCCGAAGTAATGATCTTCCATTTGCTGGCCGCGGGCTGGCGCATGTCCGAAAACTGTGCGACCTGCCATAACCAAATCCGGGCGAGCGTTGAAGAGTGCCTTGTCCACAACAAAATATTCCTGCTCAGGACCTAGTGAAGCAACAACATGCTGAATATCCTTATCAAAGAGTTGACACACTTTTGTTGCAGCTTTGTCAACCGCCTTCAGCGCTTTCAGAAGAGGCGCTTTAGTGTCAAGTGTTTCACCGGTATAAGAAACAAATATGGTAGGGATACAAAGCGTATTTCCATAAAGGAACATCGGTGAGGTGGGATCCCACGCGGTATAACCACGAGCCTCAAAAGTCGTTCTAATACCACCGCTGGGAAACGATGACGCGTCCGGCTCCTGCTGAACCAGTTCACTACCTTTAAATTTTTCTATTCCGGAGAGGGCGTCAAAAAACGAATCGTGCTTTTCGGCTGTACCTCCTGTCATCGGTTGAAACCAGTGTGTAAAGTGAGATGCTCCCTTAGCCATGGCCCAGGATTTTGCAGCTGCAGCTACGGCATCAGCTGTGGTCTCATCAATTTTTTCATGATTCTTGATTGCCTGGCTGACTTTCTTATAAACAGCAGGTGCAAGGGTGCCGCGCATCTGCTCAGTGCCAAATACATTCTCTCCAAAAAACTTGGAGACATTTGGGCTTGGCAGATCAACACGCACGCGGGGGCGCTCGCTCAATTTCTTGAGAGCTTCAAATCTTAGATGGGCCATAGATGGTTTGGATTTTAACTTATTTTGCGCCCAAATCTATCAGAATTTTCGAAATGCGCTTAAAAAATAACCCTCAATTTTATTCTTTTGATTCAGAATACGTTTGCGGCGGGTGAATTTGTTATTGGTTATTAGTTAATAGTTATTCGTGGTGCGGGGCCTGGGTGTGCGCTCGATTGAACAAAGCAGCAATTTCAATCCCGATGGCTATCAGACCGATCACCGTTCACCGATTACCTTTCACACGTTGATTCTATCTTAATAACACTGACCCATCAGTCCTCGAAATCGCCTCTCTGTTCTTCCTGATTGTTGCGTTGGCGCTCTTTTTCACGGTTCAGTCGGTAGGTAAAGTTGATAGTGAATTGCCGGGATCTCCACTGGAAGGTGGAGCGCGAATAATAGTCGTTGCGCTCAATGATAGAGCGACGCTTGCGCGTATTAAACAAATCCCTCACGCCTGCCGTGATTGTCCCCTTTCCCTTGAAGATATCGCGCGATAGCCCGAGGTCTACTGAATAAATTGACAAATCCTCACCCTGCGTAGTGATGCGCGGAGCCCGGTAATTGAAAGACGCCTGCAAATCCACATTTTTGAATAAAGTCATTCTTGACGTCGTTCGTGTATTCCACGTATAGGTATCACTTTCGAGAACATCACCTTCATAGGAGCCTTCAGTAATCGCGCGATAGAAGTTAGCGCTCGTATTGATGCGCCACCAATCCCGGATATTCAGTGAAAGATTAAACTCCACCCCATAAGCATTTTCGTTCGAGAGGTTAACGGGTACAATCCTTGACCTTCCTGCCGAATCGGGCTCAGTGACTATACGCTCGATGACATTCTTCCTTTTTCGATAGTACACATTTGATAAAATCGATCCGAAATCCCAATCGAGCAAATACCCTAACTCAATTGAATTAGTAAACTCTGGCCGGAGGTTGGGGTTTCCGCCAAATAGTACTCTTGGGTCTCTGAAATCAGAAAATGGGAGCAGTTGTCTGAAATGTGGTCTGTTGATACGGTAGCTATAACTGAATTGTAAGGTCTTATTTTGCTGCAGCTTGTAGGACAGGCTGGCACTGGGAAAAAGATTGAAGTAATCCTGCGGAATATAAGTGTAAGGACTCACCAGTTCCGTTGAAATATCAGTTAGTTCGCCTCTTACTCCTCCCTGCGCAGACAGTCGGCCGAATGTGTTGCTGGCCATAAGGTACGCTGCGTGTATCCGCTCCGTATATTCAAGCTGGTTTGTATACTGTGGTATTGGAATCCATGTCAGCCCCTCAGAATCCTGGGACTCGAGACCATAATCATTTTTGATAATGCGGGAAGCCGTTTTTACTCCTGCTTCAATTTTACCAACCTTACCAAATGGACGAATGTAATCTGCCTGAAAGAGCCAATTGATTTCGTCAGCAAAATTTATAGAACGCTGCAATGAATCTATTCCTTCGTTAATTGACTCTCTATAATCTGTGCTCTCATTGTCCACACTTTTGATCCATTTAAAATCGGCAGTCAGTGTATGGCCTTTTCCTTCAAAGTCTTTTTTGAAATTAAGTGTTGTTTCAATATTTTCTTCATCTTCGTTTTCACGCTCCGTCCGTTTCACTGTACGCATTATTCCGCCATTCTCGTCAAAGTCGATATAGTTCGTCTCGGCAGTATTCAGACCATCGCCAGTATTGTAAAGGAAGGAACCTGTAACCGATGTCTTATCGTTAAAAAAATAGTCTAGCCCTACCGTGAAATTGTGAGAAAATTCCTGACGATTTCGGTCATTGCGTTGTGAATAAGCGAACTGATTGTCGGGAGCCGAATTCTGTTGGAATGATTCTCCCCATCCCGGACGCTTGTCGTACTCAACGCCATAACTTGAGAACAGGTTGACTTTCTTTCGACGAATGTTGATGCTGTATGAACCTCCGTATTCTGCAGGATATCCTGCTTTAGCGCTGAAGGTTCCATGTATGCCTTTATCCTGATTCTTTTTCAACACGATATTTATAATACCCACTTCGCCGGCAGCATCATAACGCGATGATGGGTTCGTAATCACTTCAATACTTTGTATTAAATTTCCCTGAAGCATGCGAAGTGCCTCGGGATCGCGTGAGGTGAGACCAGATGGTTTTCCATCAATTAGTATTCTTACATTTTCACTACCTCGAAGACTTACCGTCCCATCAACATCCACTGTAACAGAAGGAAGGTTACCCAAAATGTCGGAAGCATTTCTGCCAACGTTGCTCAAGTCTTTTTCAATATTGAAAACGCGCTTGTCCAGTTGAAGCTCCATAGTAGCCTTTTCACCTTTGACGATGACTTCTTCCAGTACCTGACTATTTTCTGTCAATGTTACAACGCCAACGTTAACATTTCCATTGGAAACATCGACATTATGAACAACCTCTTCATCGTACGATAAAAAACTTATCCTGAGGAAATATTTCCCCGGTTCAACAGGAACACTGAATTTTCCCTGATCATTCGAAACTCCGCCGGTGACCAGCGACGAGTCCTGCAGCTGATATACAGCTACATTTCCAAAAGGTACTGGATTTTTTTGCTCATCTACAATTGCACCGTCGATGGAAGGCCCGGATTGCTCGCTGTCCTGAGCAATTGTCACAACAGAAAAAGACAACAGAATTAGTAGAAAATAGCACCTCATCGTTTCTTAATTTTTTTTTTCACAACTATCCCCTGCTGCACTAACCCACCTGGCAGCCGAAAGTTCTGAAAACAGTTTGAGGACATTTTGAAGTTTACGTGACCGGTGAAAATATGATGTTAAGCTCGTGCATATTGTTTGAATACTCATAGCTAACAGTGAAATTGCTGATGTCACAAATTTGTTTAACGATTGCCAATCCCAATCCTGTTGACTCCGAACCTTGCTTAGCTTTCTTAAAACGTTTGAACAATTCGGTTGTGGGGATTTTTAATGCATCTCCTGTATTCTTAACGGTTAGGCCGGATGATGACAGATGTATATCAATTGTTCCTCCGCTAACGTAGTTATGTCGGATTGCATTACTTATCAGATTGTTAAATAAAATGTCAGCCAAAACCGGATTCAGTTTTACATTAACATTGGGATCGATGTTTGCGGTCAATACGATCGACTTCATTTCTATAAGTTCTTTAAAAGATGCGATGCTGTTTTCAACTAATCTGCTGAAGTCCATCTTTTGATCTACCCGATACTCCTGGTTTTCCAGTTTAGTAAGTAATGCAAGCGATTGGTTGATAGCTGAAAGTTTTTGCGCGGCGTTTTGAGCGGCTTCAATTAGCGAAGCCTGTTTTTCATCGATATTCGTTTCAAGCAGAAGTTCCAGTTTTCCGCGTATGATCGATAAGGGGGTTTGTAATTCGTGCGATGCATTTTCCGAAAATTCCTTCAACGACCTGTAGTCATCGAGGGCTTTGTTTGTCATCTTCATCAAAAACTGATTTAATTCCTTGAATTCATGAGTCCGAGTTTCGGCGAGCTTCATCGGATGTTTCTGTTTGAGATTAAAAGTCTGGATTGTCTTCAAAGTCTTGTTGAAGTTTGACAGAATTTGTTTCGACATCTGGCGACTGGCTATCCACACGAAGAGCAGCAGTACTACTAACGTAATGGCTAGTGAATGCATGACGCCTTCAAGTATTTCGTCTGGCTCAGCAATAAAATTGTATGCAGATATATGGTAATGACGGTTTCCAACTTTGTATGAAGATGCCACAGTAAATTTCCGATCCAATGCCCTTCGGGAAAAGTAGCCCATAGAGTCGGTGACTTGAAACCTTACAATGGGGGCATTAACCGGAAGCTCCGATATTTCGATTTGTGGCCCTTTAACACTGTCAACCGGTACGCCGTTTCCGAGAAGCCTCGCTGCATGATCGATATCTCTTTTTAACCTTCTGCTTACTTCATTTTCAATTTCACGCTGAACGAAATAAAAAACGATTAATCCGCTGGCCAGTAGTACAAGCGTTGTAATAGTGAGATACCAAATCGTAAGCCGGTCTATTAGTTTCATGAAATCGTTGTGTCGAATTTGTATCCTATGCCATACACTGTTCCTATATAATCCTTACCGTTGGCGGCATTGATTTTTTTCCTGAGATTTTTTACATGCTGGTATACAAAATCGAAATTGGCCAGGTTATCTGTGTAATCGCCCCATAGGTGTTCAGCCAGCGATTGTCGTGTAAGTACTCGATTTTTGTTGGTCAGAAAGTACAGCAACAGGTCAAACTCTTTCTTTGTCAATTCAAGTACTATGTCATTTACGCGCGCTTCCATAGAAACGGTATTTAATTCTATTTCATTGTGGCGAACTGTATTGTCACCGTCAAGGGCATTTCTTCGATATATGGCTCTAAGCCGCGCGTTAAGTTCGGGAAGATGGAACGGTTTAGTGAGGTAATCATCGGCACCCAGATCAAGTCCCTGAATCTTGTCGTCGAGAGAATTCTTAGCTGAAATAATTAGGACATTGCTTTTAATTTTTTGCTCCTTGATAAACTCAAGCACTGACAAGCCGTCTCCGTCTGGAAGCATTATATCAAGTACTATGCAATCATAATTGAAAGCACCAAGTTTCCCGAGTGCATGATTGCAAGTCGAACTCCATTCACATACATAACCTTCGCGCAGCAGAAAATCCTGAATGTTGCGGGCCAGCTCTACATTATCTTCGATAATCAGGACTTTCATGGTAAGGTGTTGATGTGTTGGCGTGTTGACGTGTTGATGTCGAATGATAGCCAAAATTGCAGTGATGAGGATGGTATCGTTGTAGATGTCGTCATACTGACGTCAAATTACGGAGGATTTTTTGAAGGAAAATTGAAGAGAAGCTGTCAGCTAACAGCCTTCAGCCGACAGCTAGAGCGAATTGCCCCAGAAGATTTGACCGTTACCCGTGGATTGGGTCTTGGGTGTGCGCTCGATCAATTATCGCAGGAACTTACTTACCACTTACCACTTACTACTCACTACTCACTACTTACTACTCACTACTTACTACTCACTACCTACCCCTTACACCTAACCATCTCCCTAATTCGACTTCTTCACCGACCCGCCGCTGCTCGAATTTGTATTGGAATTATTTGGATTGCCATGGTATCTAATGCTACCGCCGCTGCTCGCATTGGCATCAAGATCTTCACTAACGGTAAGCTTAATCGACCCTGCTCCGGAGGCCTCTGCTGTAACCTGTTGTGCATCGAGATCATAGGCATCAATCTGCCCGGCGCTGCTCGCATCAACCCTAAACCTTTTTGTAGTACCCTGTACCTCTATCTGACCTGCACTCGACACGCTTGCCTCTACTGTTTGCGCTTTAACCGTGATTTCGATCGATCCGGCACTGGATGCGCCAAGTTCAATTTCATCAGCCTCAAGAACATCTTCTCCAAAAACGCTTCCTGCCGAGCTTGCTGATATCTTATCCACCTTCACGTAGGTAACATAGACCTTGGCATTTACCCGGCCATGGTTTCCGTTGCGCATATGAACCCGCAAGTAGGAACCTGAGACCTCTGTAATAATATTGTCCAGAGAGGTACCTGTCACCTCCACACGCACACTTTCCTTGCTGCCTTTTTTTATAAAAACATCAATTCCTTCAGTTGCCTTTATGCCAGAAAATGGGCCTACCGACCTTGTTTCTGAATTCTGGCCAAGAACCGCAACGCTGGTTAGAAGAACTATGGAGAATATGAACAAAAAGTGCTTCATGAGTGGTTATTTTTACCCAAAGACAGGGCGCAAATATAAGGGTTGCACGTGTGATTGCACATAGCGCTTATTTTTGACGATGTACGAAAACGGTGGTTTTTGCAGGGATTTTCTAGGCACATTTTGAGACATTTGTCATACACAAATTTTGTTTAACCTATGATTTTCGACAAGAAATCGGAACTGAATGTTCTAATCAATCTGGCTGCCAGCGATAGAAATGTAGCGTCGCGTGAATCAAAGCTTATTCATACTATTGGTAAAGCTAATGGGATTGCGAAGGAAGAAGTGGACGCCATGCTGCAAAACCCTCGCCCAATCGGAGGTATGGACTCTCTGACTAGCGACGAGAAGTTTGAGCACCTGTACCACCTCATCCAATTGATGAAGATGGACGGCCAGGTATTCCGCAGCGAGATTGTTTTCTGCGAAAGAATTGCTGACAAACTGGGATTCAAGAAATCTGTTGTCGGTGAAGTTTCGCAACATGTCTACAGTGACCCGACCATTACTGCAGATCGCGAGATGGTGAAGTCAAAGGCAATGAAATATCTTAAAGTATAGAAGCTAAACGATGGAACATAAAGGGAAGGAACTACGCCTTCCTTTTTTCCTTTTCAAGGCTTTTGAAAGACCACCTTACCGCCCACAATCGTCATAAAGACTTTTGTATGAAGAATTGAATCTTCGGGAATGGTCATCAGATCATGGGTGAAAATCGTAAAGTCAGCGAGTTTCCCAGGTTCGATGGATCCTTTTATCTTCTCTTCAAACGCCCCAAAAGCAGCGTCGATCGTATAAGAACGCAGCGCCTGCTCACGAGTCATCTTTTGTTCTGCTTCGTAACCACCTTCCGGTTCCCCCTTCAATGTCTTGCGCGTTACTGCTGCATAAAAAGATGGGATGGGATCCAGCGGCTCCACGGGTGCATCAGTACCGTTCACAATTATTGCTCCCGACTTTAGTAAGGCCTGCCACATATACGCGCCATTTTTTATTCGACGTTCTCCAAGCCGGTCGATTGCCCAAGGCCTGTCGGATGACATATGAATCGCCTGCATTGCAGGGATCACTCCGAGAGCTGCAAACCGTGGAAGATCGTTGGGGTGGATGTGCTGAGCATGCTCAATCCTGAATCGATGATTTGTTGCATCCGCGGGATTCTCTTCAAAGGCTATCTCATACCGATCTAAAATTTCCCTGTTTGCCCGGTCCCCTATGGCATGTGAACAAACCTGAAAATTATGTTTCAATGCCTCACGAGAAATTTTCATCACGGTATCCATAGACAACGTAGCCATACCAGAAAAATCAGGACGATCGCTATAAGGCTCGAGCAACCAGGCGCCACGGGATCCCAGTGCGCCATCACAATTCAATTTTATCGAACGGATCGTGAGGCCACCCAATGAATCGATTTCGGGTCCTCTCTTTAACCAGTCATAGACAAGCGCCGGGTCGGTACCCGTTACCATCACATAGAGACCGATTCCTAACTTGCCTTGTCGCTTAAAGTCGTGGTATAATTCTATTTCGTCGCGTCTGACTCCCGCATCGTGGAAGCTGGTGATACCATATCTATGACACGCATTGATTGCAAGTTCCAACGCGCGCGCGTCGGTCTCACTGGAATTGTCAGGAATGTGCTGATCGATCAGATACATGGCGCGTTCGTTGAATAATCCCGTTGGATTGCCGAGAGCATCGCGGATTACTTCTCCTCCTTCCCCTTCTTCATTTTTAAATTTCTCTTTCGAAAGTGTATTTACTCCCGACATTTCCATCGCCTTGGCATTGGCAAATGCAGCATGCCCACTTGCATGCCGGAGGAAGACAGGATTATCGGGTGAAACTTCGCTTAGTGCTTTGTGTACTGGAAATCCTTTTACTGTAACGTCTGGTTTCATATCCCATTTATCCTGATGCCATCCCCTTCCAAGGATCCATTCTCCCGGTGCAGATTTTGACGCTGCTTCTTTGACGCGCTCAATCATTTCTTCATAGCTCTTGACATCGGCTAAATTGAGATTGAGCTCGTTGTAGCCTACACCCATTAGATGACCATGACCTTCGATAAATCCAGGTGTCAGGATTTTACCTGCAAGGTCGATCACCTCAGTGTTGTCGCCAATATATTCACGCACGTCTGCTTCTGATCCTACAAAAACGATCTTGTTTTCGTCAACGGCAATTGCCTCCGCTACTTCGTTGCCGTTGTTTACTGTATAGATCTTACCACCCTTAACTACCAGGCTGGCTGATTTCTTAGGGGTGCATGCAGTGAAAATCAGCAGTGCGACCAGGAGAAGATTTAGTTTTTGATTTTTAATCATAAAATGAATGACAATATAGGAAACATCATTCCATTATCTTTGGATTATGACGTCAACTACCGGGAAGGCTAAAAACAGATTTGAAATCTGAAATATGAAATTGAGGAATGCCAAAAAAATACTTTATGATGCCCTTCGACAGGGACTAACGCCTCACAAACTTTCAATGACTTGTGCAATGGGTGTCGTCATCGGTATTTTTCCAATATTCGGAACGACAACAATTTTGTGTTTTGGAATTGCTATTGCATTCAGACTAAACATACCGTTGATTCAGCTTGTAAATTACCTTGTAGCGCCCCTCCAATTAATCTTCATTATTCCATTTATCAAGATAGGCACAATCCTGTTCCGGCTTAATCCTTTTCCGTACAACATGGATCAACTTATGCAGCTTTACCGCGAAGACTTTTTTCTTTTGCTGAAGGAAGCGGGTATAGCGCTTGCATTGGGCGTGGGGGTTTGGGCAACTTTTTCAATCCCACTTTTTTTCGTGCTATATTATTTGTTCTTTCTCGTGTTCAGTCGTTGGCCAAAGCTTCCTCAGCGCGAATTGAAATCCCAATAGAGCTTTTGCACAAACGCTTTTCCCTCCGAAATGTCGTTATCCTCAACTCTACCTGCTTGTTGTATTATCGAGTTCGAAACATTATCGTATACGAATAGCCGGTCAGGTTTGATCATGCCAAACCCATTGTTATACAAATACACTGCAAAAGGGTTATAGTTGTTTCCAAGCATATCCTGACCAAACTCGAATTCCTTTGCATCCATATCGAATTGCGCAAGGATTGTCTTTGGAATGTCAGTCTGGCATCCGATTGAGTGAATTACTGTATCGGCTGTATTCAAGGCACCTCCCAACCACAACATTGGAATTTTGAATCTATCGGGATTGGAAACACCGGGATTATTCGGATATAGGTGGCCGTGATCAGCCGTAATCACAACAAGCGTATTTTTCCACCACTTTGTTTTTTTTGCCTTATCGATAAAAATTCCCAGTTGTTTGTCTGCGTAATATGCAGAGTTGAGAAACTGACTTATTTCATCATTTCCCTTGATGACAGTTTCCATGGGCACATCAAATGGCTCATGACTACTTTGCGTCATCATGATCTTGAAGAATGGTGTATCTACCTGTTCGGTCTCTTGAAAAAATTTATCAAAAACGAATTCATCATGAACACCCCATTTGCTTGTATTCAATTCCGGCGGAAAGTCGGCGCTGTGGGTTACATGGTCGAAACCTGCGTGGATCAGGTATGAATTGAAGTTCGCATAGTTAATATTATAACCGTACGTAAACTCAGTCCTGTAACCGGCCTCTTTAAACTTCAAATTGAGGTATGGAAGACTTTTAGTCCTGCGTGGCTCTTTGATAATCGACGTCAACGGTTGGGATGGATAACCATTAAGAATGGAAACAATTCCTTTGTCCGTCCTGTCTCCGCTGCTGTAGAACCGGTCGAACAAAATTCCTTCTTTCATAAGGGCGTTAAGTCTCGGCGTGACACCTGGCACACCACCCAAGGCTTCTATAAATCCCGATGTAAAGCTCTCCATCACAATGATCATGACATTCGGACGAGTGGGCTTAATAAGCTTCGACGTACTATCAGACAAAGCAATAAGCTGGTCAAAATATTGTTCCGTTTTTTCTTTATCGAAGAAATTATCTGCGTACTTAAGCTTGTTCATTTTCTGAACTGCATAAAGAAAATTCCACACAACATTTACCGCTGAATGGTTCGCAAACATCTTGCTATCGTGAAAATAAACGAACCCGGAATTCATGGGAGCAACTCCAAAACTCCCCCGGATAGGGATGATAAAAAGAGTAGTTGCAAACAATATAACGGGCAATGCCTTCCAGTTTGTAGGTTCCAACGCAACGACTCGTTTCTTAAAATATTTATAAAAAGCAAAAACACTGGCAGTAAACATGACCAACCAATAACAGACGAGAAATATTGTTTGCCAAAAATCGCCGGAGCCTGCCGCTTCTTTTCCTACGTACATTAACGGAGTTGCATCCATCCGAAATCCCCAATGCTTGTACAATTCAAAGTCGACTGTGATTATGAATGTTGTTACAAACAGAATGATTGCCTGGTAGCCGATCCAGATCGGCCATAACTTTCGGCCGTTAAGAAGAAAGCCTAGCGAAAACAAGAGGCCAGGGAATAGCGAGTAGTAACCAGCCATTGAAAAATCCATCCGAATTCCATGGGCAAAAACCAGGAACATTTCAAACACTGACAGTTCATTTGACAAGTGGCTGTGGTATACCATGAACAAACCGCGCGCGACAAGGTAGATAAACGTCCACGCGACAAATCCCGAGATTAAAATAATAAGTCTTTGTTTCATACCGCAGTAGCGATAACGTTGTGTATTAGTCTATTTCAACCTTCAAGGTTCTTGGCTTTTATTTTGGGATAAATAATTTCCAGCGCGCGTTTTAAATGGCTGTCGTCATCAATTTCACACCAGATGAGATCCTCCACTACCTTGACATGGAGATGGCGCCGACCCGCAATGCCCACAAGAGCGTCCTCATAGTGCATGGATCGCTCTCCATTTTTATATTTTTGTTCAGCGAATGACGACATATCCTGTAATGCCGTTTGAGACAGCTTAGATATGCCCACCAACTCCCCGGATATATTCTGAAGCACGGCCCGGTCTTTACTCATTTGTTGGAGTTGAAATGATGAAGATGTCTGAATAAATACTTCATCTCCGGAATTTGTCGCTCCACTGGCGAGAATGATATTATCAAGTGGGTCGTTCAGGAGGTGACCAATCGCATTGCTCTCGTAAAGCAGATCACTTTCCAGAAGTAAGAACTGCTCCTCGATCAAATGCCTTAGCAAATACAAAGTATACATACTGCCGGTCTCAGCGTAATCTGGATTTCGCAGGGTTTGAATCGGATATTTTTCCCGCAGTGAATCAAAATGTTCGTGAAGGTATCCAGTACCGATAATGATTTTTTGAATCCCAGCACCCAGTAAATTTAATATAGAACGTTCAATAAGGGATTTGCCATCCACTTCAATGAATCCTTTCGGCTTTTCCTTTGTACGATCTTTCAACCTGGAACCAAGCCCAGCTGCCAATATCACTCCAGTGCCAACGCTTACGCTCATCAACTGATGAATTTTATAAGCCTGTCCTTAACCTCAAAGGGTTTAACAGTAGGTCTTCCCAGTTCTGGGGGCGATCCTTGAGATATTTTTAAATGAATGAAGGTAAGTTGATTTTCCATTTTCCATTGCTTGATTGCATCCTCTAATTCCGACAATGAATTCACCTGAAGAGAAACCGGGTAACTGACGGTAGAAGCCATGGACGCAAAATCTACAATGTGGGAGACCGTAGCTTGACCTCCCGTAGAATCATGGGCATTGTTGTCAAGGAGAATGTGCAGCAAATTTCCTGGCTGGTAATAAGCATTTGTAGCAAATGAGCCCATGCGCATCAAAGCCGAGCCATCACCATCAATTGCAATAACTTTTTTGTCAGGCCGCGCCAACGCCAATCCAAGGCCAAGAGAACTTATGCATCCCATTGATCCTACCATGTAAAGGTTATTCTGCTTGTCGCCAACTTCAAATAGCTCCCTGCCGGTTTTTCCAGTTGTAGCCAACAACACAGTATCTTTATCAGCGAGATCTGAGATTGCTTTTAATGCTTGTGTTCTGATTGGAAGACTTTGCTTTGCTGATGATTTTTTCAATTTCACGTTAGACACCTGTTTCAGCTGCTGCGCGTTTAACTTCACGTCCGCAAATGTTCCTTTCTTCACGACGAAAAAGAAGGTACGACCTTCCTCTATATGGGTATTAGCCTGTTGCAGCTGCTGGGTCGCCGTACTTTCTTCGTCCGACAAATATGCCCACTCCACTTTCATTAGTGCAAGCATCTTTTCGGTGATCTGACCCATGAGCTCGTGCTGCGGTTCATCCTTCACACCAGGTTCGCCGCGTAAGCTCACAAAACCAAGCACAGGAAGTTTGAAAGTGAAATTCAAAGATGTCAAAGGTGATGTCGCATTTGTCAATCCCGAATTCTGCATTAATACAACGGACCTCTTTCCACCTAATCTTGCACCGGATGCAATTGCTACCGCGTCGCCTTCGTTTGCCGCCATTACATAGTCACATTCATTGATCGCATAGTTGATCAAAGCTTTCAAAAACGAACAGGGAACACCGGAGTAGAAGTCAAAGCCCAGTGCTTTCATTTCATCGCCGAATTTCTTTGTGTTGAGCATCTCGAAAATTTTTTAAAGACGAAGTTTTCCAGCGTTTTGTAAATCAACCAAAGTATCTACATCTAACCAAGCGCCGCTGATATACTTGACAGCTATCGTATGTTCCTTTGCAATTTCATTAAACAGGTCCGCGCAGGTCATTGACTTAAAATCCTTTGATTTGCTCAATTTCTCCAATGCGTTTACCACTTGCGTTGCACCTGTCTTGTTCACCTTCCACAGACCAATAAATTCACCAAAAATTTCAGTCTTCTTCAAATCTGTACCCATCTTTTTGAATACAGACGTCCCGAGGTAGTTTGTCCTGTCGTATTTTTCGGAAGCAGCGATAAAGTCCTTATCAACACCTTCCTCTTCGCAGTCTGCGTCAACAACTATCGTGATATTGTTCTGATCATTTAACAGCTCATGCAAGACATAACGTTTGAATATAATGTCACCGTAGCTGATCAGTGTATTTTCTTTGATTTGGTTCTTCGCAAGATATAGTGAGTAAAGCTCTTTAGTCGATGCAAAATCATCGTTGTCAACGGTGCTGATATTGTTAAGTTTGACCTTCTCCTTTTTGAACCCGCGCACCACGGTCACATCTTTTATGCCTTGCTGATTGAACTCTTCAACTTGCGTATTCAGCAATGACTTTCCATTTACTTCCAGTAAAGTCTTTGGTGTATCTTTCGTCAGATCACCAAGCGAACCCTGGCTTGCCGCCAAAATAATTCCGTTCACTTTTTTTCCTGTCGTCGGCAAGTACTTGTCTTCGGCAGCTTCCAATTCGTCGGCGCCTTGTAACCGGAAGATCTCGTTTACGCTGACAACTTTTCCCTCTACATTAATCAGTGTCTGCTCTTTGAAAATTCGCGTAGAAGTTTCCTGCATCGCTTTTATCGAAGAGCGCACATTGTGATTAGCCCAAATGATCGTGCTTATTCCAATCTTTCTGAAATGATCGGTAGGAACCGAGTAATATTTAGTGGGAACTATAATAACCGGGCAACGATTACCCCATTCTTTCATAAACGCATCAATGTCGGACGAATCAGCTTTTTTACTGTGACATAAAATTGCATCTGCGCCCGCCTTGTGATAGGCATCCGCACGTCGCAAAGCTTCATCAAGTCCCCAACCAGCGATAAATGCTTCAAGGCGCGCGACCACCATAAAGTCGTCATCCATCTGCGTATCCTTTGCTGCTTTTATTTTCCCGCTGAATTCATCCACATCAGCAAGCGGCTGATTTTCGCCACCAATGAATGAATTCGTTTTGGGGAACAGTTTATCTTCAATACACACAGCTGCGATGTCTCGCTGTTCCAGTTTCTTCACCAGTCTGCGCATATTATTGAAGTTACCATAACCCGTGTCGCCATCCAGTAATATCGGTATGCTCGTAGCGTCGCTCATGAACTCCAGCACATCCAGCACTTGCGTCCAGGATGCTTCGTTATTGTCGCGCACGCCCAGCGCAGCGGATATGGACAATCCACTCCCCCATATTCCCTTAAAACCAGCTTCTTCAACAATTTTCGCCGAGAGGCCGTTGTGCGCTTCCATCAGAAATGCCATTTCAGGCGAATTGACCATTGAACGCAGCTGAGTTGTTTTCTTCATGTTAAAAAGTGCCTTTAAAAATGCCGCCAAAAATACAACGTTATCGTAATATGTTCTTAATCTTCGCCTAAAATTTCGACCCTGAGTTTATTGTGAGCCATTCAGCTATTTACCTCGAATCCAGTCATGTATGTAACAGGGAATTCCGCTTTAAGACAACAATATGAATCGGGTTATACAATACATGAGAAATGTTAGTGAGTTAAATGCTGATCCTCGCAATTCATTTAGAATTTTAATTTTACTTGCTTTGCCGTAATGAGACCGTACCAGTACCGCTGTCATGATTTTTCGTTGGTTACCCCCTCCTTCAAAAAGTGGATCGTAGCGCCGCTAATCAATATGATTCCCTGGGTAATTCCTGCTAACATTATAACATTTGTTTCCAATGCATTCGTTTACGTAAGCCTTTACCTTGCTTTAAACCCCGAACTGCTTGGACTATTTACACCCCTGGCTGTTTCCATCGGTTTTATCCTATACCTAATCGGTGATCACCTGGATGGTATGCAGGCAAAACGAACCGGTACAGGTTCTGCTCTGGGCGAATTCTGCGATCACTATCTCGATGCCTTTAACAACGGCATCATGATGTTCACTATGCTGGTGCTTTTTGGAATCACGCATAAAGGCGTCGTTGCTGGAGTAATTGTCGTTTCATACTGGGCGCATATGGCTGTATTTTACGAGCAGTTTAAAACGGGATGGCTAACGTTCGAAAAATTAGGTTCATTGGAGGGCGTTTTACTCTCGGCATTGCTCATCGCCTTGTCGGCTATTCCCGCAGTCAATGCTATGCTTGTGTATCGTGTCTTCGCAGGTTTTTCGGTTATCGAACTATTGCTGATTTCGTCAGCGATTGGTGCCGCCATTACTTTTTACAAGACATGGAAACGTATACCCGAGGTTAGGGCTGGTTTTCTCACTTTTACATTTTTGATAACGATAATAGCTCTGCTCGGTATCTTTTTCTTTTCACCTATGAAAATATTTGTACTGATCACGTTATACGCCAGCTTATACATTGGAAGAATAATGCACGGGCATCTTATCGACGGAATTGAAAAATCGCCCGATTATGTCACGCCTTTAGGGATGCTACTTCTTTTGATCCCGGGATTTGACTACCAGGAATATCTTTTCATAATTCTAACGGCATGGCTGTCGGTCAATATCATTATCCTTGTCATACGAACATTCTCAGTTTTGAAAGTGTACTGGGTCTGGCTTAACTTGCGCACAAAAATATGAAGCACGTAACCAGGAAGATATTGCTCAATCCGGGGCCTGCTACGACCACCGACAGTGTGAAGCAGGCATTAGTTGTGGAGGACATTTGCCCGCGAGAAAAAGACTTCGGAAAGTTGTTGGATACCATTAAGGATGACCTGGTTAAAGTTGTCCACGGGGAAACAGACTATGTGGCAGCGCTTTTTACAGCGAGTGGTACGGGCGGACTCGAGGCAGCCATCACATCAGCAGTTCCAAAAAACAAAAAGCTGTTAGTGATTGATAACGGTGCCTATGGAGCGCGGATGGCAAATATTGCGACTACATTTGGTATTGATGTCGTTCTCTACAAAATTCCTTACGGCGATTACCCTGACGTAAGAAAGGTTGAAGACCTTTTAAAAACGAACAAGGAAGTAAGTCACATTGCTGTAGTACACCACGAAACAACTACCGGGATGCTTAACCCGGTGGACGAGATTTGCACTGTGTCGAGGAAGTATGGGGTTGAAGTGATCGTTGATTGTATGAGTTCCTATGCCGGTATTCCAATCGATATTAGAAAGTGGGATGCTGGTTATTTAATTTCTTCTTCGAACAAATGCATCCAGGGAATGCCAGGAATGGTTTTCGTGATTTTTAAGAAAGCGCTATTGCCTCAGCTTAAAGAGCAGAGACGCTCTTTTTACTTCGACCTCTACAATCAATTTGTTGGATTCGAGAAAACAGGGCAAATGCAATTCACACCTCCGGTACAGGTCGCGTATGCTTTGCGTCAAGCAATAGACGAATACTTTGCTGAAGGAGAAATGTCCCGCTGGAATCGATATCAGCTGAACTGGAACACGTTGTATAATGGATTAAAGAAACTAAACTTCGAGTTCCTCCTCCCGGCTGAACAACAATCAAAAATACTTCTTGCGATAAAAGAGCCAACCGACCCAAGGTATGACTTCGATGCCATGCATGATTACTTGTATCAAAGGGGTTACACAATATATCCTGGGAAGGGCGCGCGTGAGGCTACGTTCAGGCTTTCAGTTTTAGGTGATCTTTATAAGGAAGACATAGAGAATTTTTTGAAAGAATTAGAAAACTATCTGACATTCCAGTCCACTTAGACCGTCCGTGATGCGATACACGATCCTATTTTTCTTTTTGTTGACTGGAACGTCAGTGTTTGGGCAACAGTTCGGACTATCATTTTCCTACTTTATTCCGAAGGATGGATATTTCTCAACTCCTATCAGCCCGTTTTCAATCAGAGGTCTCGGCGTAGATCTAAACCGCTTTATTGCGCTTGAGACAGGCGCATCGCTGTATCGAATGTCAGGGCTCAATGTCAAGGATCTCCCTTTCGAAACAAAGGATGCTCTGGTCGGACCGAATTTCACTATCCTCGTACCAGCAGAAATTGTGTTTCAATTAAAAGGTTCGTCGGTAGAATTTGATATCAAGGGAGGTGTATTTGGTTTTTACGGCTTTGGTCAAAAGATTAACTATGGCAACTTTGATAAGGCCATAAGAAAATTTGAAAACTGGCAAGTTGCCAATAGTGATTTCAAATTCGATAACAAACCGGGATGGGGCTACCTCTTCGGAGCTGAGCTAACAGTTTACGTAACCCAGCAGGTAGGCATTTCGTTGGAAAGTAATTATCTGATGGGAGATTCAAAGTTTCCACTCAACGGGACGTATACGGGTGGAACAACGACAATAGAAACAAAACAAGTACAATATCCGGATGCCAAGATCGATCTTACTGGTTTGGAATTCTCTATAGGAGTAATTTTTGATTCAGGGCAAGGCAGCAGTCCTGCGAAAAAAAGAAGAAGAAGGTAATTCCGTTTCTAAGTTTCTAACCGACCTGACCGAAAAACCAGGTTTATTTCTTCTGTCGGGCTCAACATTGAAGCCCAAATTATGAACGAGAAACCAGTAACTAACACCGTCTTTATTGTAGGAATGATCCTCAGCATGATATGCTGGGGAATCAGTTGGACGTCAGGCAAAATTCTGACTGGATACGGGGATCCATTAACGATCTCGTTCCTCAGATTTGCGCTGACGTTCGTTTCGTTGCTGGTCTTGCTACCTCTAATAAAGGAAAAGCTGACGATCAAGACAGCGGGATTTTGGGATCTCCTTATTTCGTCCGTTCTCATTTCGCTTTATACATTCCTTTTCTTCAAAGGTGTAAGTGTGGGAAAGGCAGGCGCAGGCGGAGTACTTGTCACAGTTTTAAATCCTATTATTATTTACGCTATTACCATCGTGCTCGCACGACGAAAGCCTACCCGGAATGAAGCGATCGGCCTCGCTCTCGGATTGATTGCAGGTGTGGTTTTATTAAAACTCACAACACAAGCTGACGAAATATTTAAGGCTGGAAATATATATTTCCTTCTCGCGGCCTGTTCATGGGCAGTACTTTCACGTTTCACTGCGAAGGCAGGCAAATATGGCTCTTCGTTGTCTTTCAGCTTGTGGATGTATGGGATCAGCACGTGCCTGATGTTCTTGTTTGCTGGTGTATCGACAACGGCTTCGACATTTCAAAAATCAGATGGCTTGTTTTGGGGCAATCTCTTTTTCAGTGCAACCATCACCACGTCGATAGCCACCACGTTTTACTTCGTTGCCACTTCAAAGATCGGTGCAAGCAGGGCAAGCAGCTTCATTTTCATGGTGCCGTTCTCCGCTGCGCTGGGGTCATGGATATTTCTTGGGGAAGTGATTGAAATGCACACCATCATTGGCGGTCTACTGGGAATCGCCGCGGTTTATATCTTGAATAAGAAAGAGGTGAAAGCTACGGATCAACCTCGACAGAAATACCGCTGAATCGGGAAGGCATCCGCTTCATTTCAGTCATATCTTTATTGTATTTTTGAAACAGTAGCTTTGAGTCTTCCAGAAATATCTTGCGCGCTGCCTTAGATTCTCCGTCCTTAATAAAGTTGACATGGCCTTGATTATCATTCACAGGTAATAGGTAGTAATCTTTGTGAGAATCCACTGTTCTGTAAACCCACGCTAAATAATATCCTGCGCTGTCAATCGTCACCTCTGCAGTGTCGGCCGCATAAGCAATTTTTTCCAGCTCAAGATATACCATTGCGCCACCATCGGTATAGCGCTTCCGTTGGCCGGAGACAAAATTTCCCAGGGAATAGGCTACGAATTGATTTTTCTCCTTTCTCCATTCCATCGGCTGCAACACATGAGGATGCGCGCCGATGACCAGCATGGCTCCATGCTTCAAGCAAAATTCTGCCAGATCTTTTTGATTTTTCGATGGCAAACTTTGGTATTCTTCACCCCAGTGAGTGAAAACAATTACCACGTCAGGATTTGAGCTTTTTGCCTTTTCGAGATCCCGTCGCATAATAGCAGTATCAAGGTGGTTGACTACATTAGGTTTTGGCACAGGTATGCCGTTGGTGCCATACGTATAATTCAGAATGGCGAGCCGGAAACCGTTCTTTTCAACCATCAACGGAGTTTGTTCTTCTTTTGCAATTGAATCCTTGAATGTTCCCGTGTGCGAAATTTGCAGGCTATCCAATACCTTAATAGTGCGTTCGATACCCTTTCGTCCCCTGTCAACGGAATGGTTATTCGCCGTGACCAGAACATCAAATCCGACATCTTTCAACGTGACAGCAAGTGCATCAGGCGAGCTGAATTGAGGATATCCCTTGTATGGAGGTCCCGCCAATGTTACCTCGAGGTTTGCAATAGCTAAGTCAACGGAGTCTACATACGGTCTTAGGAACTGGAAGCAGGAGCTATAATCATATTTTTTTTTTGTCGCGTTATATGCTGACGCGATCTGGGAATCGTGGCCCATGATATCTCCGGCAAAAAGCAGCGACAACCGCGTGGTGTCCTGTCCGAAAGATAAACTACTAACGATGCAGCAAAAAATTAGTAATTGTAACTTCATACATCAATTGTTCACTTCAACAACCTTGTCTTCGACAATAACAAAAATTTTATCAGCCTTTTTTGGCAAAATTCTGGCAAGGCCTGTGAACATTCCGAAGGCAGGCAACAGGCCAGCGCATTCGCCAAAGTAAAAGCAAGGCAATGTAATGGATTGCTTCCCTTTTCCCCGGAGGTTTACGCCAGGATGTATGTGTCCGGCGATATTATAACACTGAGCCTCGATTTCCGTCATGGGATGATGTGTGAAAATGAACGGGTCGATCCTCAGTATTTCGTGAAGAAGAATTCCTTTTCGGCTATACTGAATTCGACTCATGATGTCGTGGTTTCCAAGCACCAGCTCAAAGGAAATATTTTGGAAATGCTTAACTACCTCTCCAAACACCTCCCACTCGGGATTGTAGTGGCTGTGAAACAAATCTCCCAGACAGATAACGCGTTCCGGTTTTGTTAGATAAAGAAGGTCGATGAGCATCTCCAGGTTTCGTTCATTCGCTTTCGCGGGAACAGCAATTCCTGACCTGCGAAAGTGGTTGATCTTTCCAAGATGGAGGTCAGCAATAAACAGCACGTTGTTTTTCTTCCACCGCACAGCCTTTTGTGGCCACAACTCCAGGCTCTCATCCGCTACATTAATTGTTTTGATCATTTCCATGATTTACAACGCCACTAAGCCACCAGGCCACAAAGTAGCATTAAGCTTTTTTCCATGTGCCCTTTGCAATAAGTTCTTCGTGATCCTTCGTGTCTTCGTGACTTTGTGGCAAATTTTTATTCATTTCAAAACTCCTGGTGATTCTTCCTGACTTGTTACTTCTGTGGCAAAACTCTTTCTGTCTTACCAAAAAACACTTCGTATCTTTCGAGCATGCAATAATAATGACTTCAATCAATTAATTGAATGTCAAACGAATACCTTTTTGACGATGCAGATTTGTTAAAAAAGTTAATATTCTGATAACATGGGGAACGGGTTTTCGGGCTAGATTGCACACCGAATAAAGATTTATGTTCGATCTGGACTTTGCTCATTCGGCACTCCTCGTTTTTTGTCTTATTGCCGCCTGCTCTTTTGAATTTGTAAATGGATTTCACGACACGGCAAATGCTGTTGCAACCGTCATTTATACGCATTCGCTAAAGCCCTGGGTAGCAGTTATCTGGTCAGGCATTTGGAATTTTCTGGGTGTATTTGCCGGCGGTATAGCGGTAGCGGTAGGAATCATAAATCTCCTTCCTGTAGAAACGCTGGTGGACCAGGATATTGCACATAGCATAGCCATGGTAGCTGCCCTTTTGATCACGGCAATATTCTGGAACCTCCTGACCTGGTATCTTGGTATACCGTGTTCGAGCTCTCACACCCTGATCGGATCGATCCTTGGAGTTGGCCTGGCATATTCTCTTCTGCCAGAAGCCACCAGCGAAGCAGTTAATTGGTCAAAAGCCAGTGACATAGGTCTTTCCTTGTTGGTTTCGCCGCTTTTTGGATTTTCCGTGACGATCATCCTCATGTACATCCTGAGAACATTGACGAAAAAAACGAGCTACGGCGACAGTCTGTTTAAAGAACCGAAAAAAGATAAGGCACCACCAACATGGATTCGTGGAATCCTGATCCTTACCTGCACATTGGTGAGTTTCTTTCATGGATCTAACGATGGGCAAAAAGGTGTAGGTCTTGTAATGCTGATTTTAATTGGTATTGTGCCGGCTTATTTCGCGTTGGATAATAGTTTCAATCCGGCTCAACTTTCAAGTCCACTTTCAAGCGTTGGGCGCATAGCCGCCACGATAGACCCTTCCCTGTTGTCGGCTGGTGACCGGACCAAGCTGTCAGAAGCTATTGCGATGAATGAGCGTCTCCAGCAAAGATTCAAGACGCTGCCTCAAATTGAAAGCATTCCAAAACAAGAGCGTTTCCTGGTTCGAAAAGATGTCATGGTAATGGATCGTAACCTTAACGATATAGCAAAGAATGACGAGGTGAAACTGAGTGCGGGCGAGAAAAAAACTTTGAGCAATGAATTGAAAAATGTAAGGAAGGTTACTGATTACTCACCAAGATGGGTGATTCTAATGATATCCCTGTCGCTGGGATTAGGAACGATGATCGGCTGGAAGCGCATAGTGAAGACAATTGGAGAAAAGATCGGTAAGGAACACCTTACTTATGCGCAGGGCGCTAGTGCTGAAATCGTAGCCGCAAGTACAATTGGCCTCTCGTCATTTTATGGATTACCCGTTAGCACTACCCATGTCTTATCTTCGGGTATTGCTGGAAGTATGGTTGCCAGCAAAGGTGTCAAGAACCTGCAACCCGATACCGTAAGAAATATCCTGATCGCATGGTTCCTTACCCTCCCCGTTGTAATGGTGATGGCGGGAGCGTTGTTCTTGTTGTTCAGAGCTATTTTTTGACGGTGTCGGTCTTGAGGTCGCGTACTAACCAATTCAATTAAAGCGCACTCAACTCGCGCGTTCGTCTGATCGAGGTGATCGGTGGCGGGCTTGACGCTATCGATTTTCTGTTAAGAGTTGAGCACTCGACTATTGGATTTATTTAAAGCGAGGTAATCGGTGGCGGACGCGGCCGGGCGCATGATTTAATTAAATCAGGAGACTCAACGTGTACACTTCATTTGATCGGGGTAATCGGTGGCGGGCTCGACGTGTGGTGCGATTTAAACATAACCGAAGTACTTGTCTATCGCAGGTACAAGAAAAAGGTGATCGGTGATCGGTGATCGGTGGCGGACGCAACGGTCCGCATAATTTAGTTAAACTAAGGGACTCAACGCGTACAATACATTTGATCGAGGTATTCGGTGGCCCGGCTCGTCGGGCAATGATATTACTCGAAGGATTGACTTATTACAGAAGTCTTTGATTGTAATTATCGCAGAAGGATCCGGCTTTTATTATCATAGAATTTAACATTTTTCCAATGGAAGCATATTGTTGCAATAGACGAACCGCCAACTCGTCTGGTATGTAAGAAGAATCACGAGCAATTTCGATCCAATGTTGCGTTTCTAATTGCTCTCCGTCGGCATCGGTAAGCTTGCTGATAAAATGCTTTCGATACTTTCGCTTGGCCCAAGCCTCTGCGATTTGGGCTCCAACCGACCGGGAGGCTCGTCTTATTTGGTCTGTTAGAGAAAACATTTCTCCCCTTGGAAACATCTTTGAGGCTTCAAAGATTTCCTTCGACAATTTCCGGGACAGCCTATATACTTCAAGGTCTCTGAAACTCTGAACGTGGTTCATTTTCGAATCTTAATTACGCACAACGGACGATCTAAAGTTACTAATCACATCAACAATTGATGCATCAGAAACTGTCCGGTTTTTCTAAGAATTCCGGGTGGTTGCTCTTTATTCTCGACTGCAATTGTATTCGTTGCTCACCTGTCAGCCGTCTTATGCAGTCCAAAGAGAAGTAGACACCCCGATCGCGCGAACCGATAACCTTCCTCTGGTAGGGGCGATAGAAAAGTACTTTCAGTTATAATTAACTCGAACCGCCAAGCCAGACACCGATTACCGATCACCGCGCTTATAACGCATGCGATATTCAAGGGCTCAACTTTTTAATAAAAAAATTGAAAGATAAGCCAGACACCGATTACCTTGATCAAACAAAGTGCATACGTGGAGTTTCTGTATTTAAGTAAATCACACAGCGCGTTGAGTCCGACACCGATCACCTTGATCAAACGAAGTGAGTGAGTTGAGTTCTACGATTTAGTTTAAATGATCAGGTGTTGAGTCAGGCACCGATTACCTCGATTTAGCTACATCCAATAGTCAAGTGCTTAACTGTTAAAAAAAATCGATAAACGCCGAGCCCGACACCGATTACCTCGATCAAATGTAGCGCACACGTTGAGCCTCCTGATTTAACTAAATTATGCAGCTCGTTGCGTCCGACACCGTTTACCGATTACCTTCTCCTTGACAAATGCAATAGTCGAGTGCTCAACTCTTGATAAAAAAATCGAAAACGTCGAGCCCGACACCGATCACCTCGATCAAATGTAGTGTACACGTTGAGTCCCTTGGCTTAACTAAATTGTGCGGCCGCTGCACCCGCCACCGTCTACCGATCACTCAGCGTATTGTAGCGCCATTCGCTTAATTCGATCTTCGAGCTTTTCAGAAGTCAGCTTCTCCCGCATACCGTCAACCATAATGGGAAAACCAAAAGGTGTTGGCTTATCTGGTGTAGTAAGAATTATTTTTTGAGATGCAATTCGCTTTAGTGCCTTTCTTAAACGGACTTCTTCCAACTGAAAATCCATTACTTCTTCAAAGGATTGCCTTAACAATAAATTATGAGCTTCATAGTCATGAAACACATTAAAAAATAATTGTGACGACGATTGAAGGTGACGATCTTTTACCGGCTTACCAGGATACCCTTTGAAAACTAATCCTGAGATTGCCGCAATGTCGCGAAATTTTCTTCTCGCCATCTCGGTTGAATTGATGCTTGCCTGAATGTCCTTCAAGAGATTATCAAGCCCCAGCATATCCGTTTCAATAGCCTCCTCGATGGGGATCGGCTGGTCGGACAACAATTCGAACCCGTAATCATTCATCGCCAACGAGAAGGTTATGGGCTGAATCTGTGCAATTCGATACGCTACCAACGCAGCCATTCCTTCATGGACAAAACGTCCTTCAAAAGGATACATCGTCACATGGTAGCCTTCACTGCTTTGAAAATATTCGATAAGAAATTCATGTTTCCCGGGAAGGTGCGATCGATACTTTTGCAGCTCAAATAAAGGCTTCAGAAATTTCATTTCTTCATCAAATTCATTACCCTCTACCAGTTCAGCTAGCTTATAGCGAATCATTGCACTCATCTGCGACGAGAGCGGCATTCGTCCACCTTGCCACGATGGAACAGCACCTGATTTCCGGTTTGACTTTCTTACATGCACTTCCATTTCCTTGATGCGTACGAGCTCAAGATTTTTACCAGCGAACCAAAAAACATCTCCCGGTGAAAGTCTCGATATGAAAGACTCTTCAATTGTCCCCAAGTACTTTCCTGACACAAACCTGATGAACAAAGAACTATCTCCTACAATGGTACCGATCGACAAGCGGTGGCGCATAGCTATCGCGCGATTTTCAACTTTGTAAACACCACGATCGATGATAACTTTCCGGTATTCATCGTATGCCTGGAGCGAATCGCCGCCAGTAGTCATGAAGTTGAGCAGCCAATACCACTCCTCATCGCTGATGCTCGAAAAACTGAATGTGTTTCTGATCTCTGGCAGAATTTCTTCCTGCTTAAATCCATCCGAGACCGCGAGAGTCATAAGATATTGGATAAGCACATCGAAGGATCTTATGTAAGGCAGCCGGTCTTCAACGATTTTCTGACGGATGGCCTCGCGAAGTGCAGCAGCCTCCATCAACTCCAAAGAATGTGTAGGCACAAAATAAATTCTGCTGGTAGCTCCAGGCTGGTGCCCGCTCCGGCCCGCCCGTTGTAAAAATCGCGCAACACCTTTTGGACTTCCAACTTGTATAACTGTTTCTACCGGTCGGAAGTCTACACCAAGATCAAGACTTGAAGTACATACAACAGCTTTTAATTTTCCTTCATGCAACTGATCCTCTACCCAGTTTCTTAACTCCTGGCTAATCGAACCATGGTGCATAGCGATCAATCCTGACAATTCCGGCGCGCGGTCAAGAAGCTTTTGATACCAGATCTCAGCAAAGGAACGCGTATTCGTGAATATTAACGTTGTTGTACTTGCTTTAACGATCTCAACCACGCGATGCAGAAGATGAATTCCGAGATGTCCCGACCAGGGCATCTTCTCAAGTGTTTCGGGAAGGATTGAAATGACTTCAACTTTTTTCTCGATCTCGGCCCGAATCAATTTGAATTTCTTTTCATGATAATAGTTGCCCAGTAAAGCTTCGATCGCCTGATCCATGTTACCGATGGTTGCCGATATCCCCCAGATCTTTAAACCAGGCACGATTGACTTTAATCGCGATAAAGCGAGTTCTACCTGAACACCGCGCTTTGAACCCATTAGCTCGTGCCATTCATCCGCTATTACAACTTTGAGCGTGGAGAAAAATTCGGCGTAGCCTTTTTGGGCCAGCAGAAGATGTAAACTTTCTGGCGTTGTAATCAGCAGTTCCGGTGGCTTCAATTTTTGCTTTGCGCGTTGCGCTACCGAAGTATCACCTGATCGGATACCAACTTTCCATCCGATGTTTAAGCCTTCGATCACACGGCGCGCGGACAGTTCAATTTCTTTTGACAGCGCTCGAATTGGTGTGATCCAAATTGCCTGAATTCCGTTGTTCTTTTTTGATTTATAATTGGGATTGTTCCTGATGAATTCGAGGATAACGGGCAGCATCAGGGAATAGGTTTTTCCACTACCGGTGGGTGCATTCACAAGTCCGCTCCAACCACCCAGATAGGCGTCCCAGGCTTCGAGTTGAAACTCAAATGGATCCCATCCCCTGGCAGCAAACCAATCTTTTCCTATCTTTGTGGGATCATCGGCCATCAACTCCGAATTTATCGTTTCCCTTTGGGTAAAAAAACAATTTACAGACCCTCCTGTTAAAAAGTTTAAAGGCTGAAAGATGGGGCAGTATTCAATTAAGGAACTTGAACAACTTTCAGGGATCAAGGCGCATACTATTCGAATTTGGGAGAAGCGTCACAGAATAATTGAGCCCTCAAGAACAGCAACAAATATCCGTTATTACTCAGACAAGGACCTGAAGAAAATTATCAACGTATCGTTGCTCAACACGTACGGGATAAAGATCTCCAAGATAGCAGACATGTCATTGGAGGACATGAACAAGAAAGTTCTGGAGATCAGCGAACTTCAAAACGACAAGGGGGTGCATATCGATCAAATGGTGGTCGCCATGATCGACATGGAAGAGGAGTTATTTGAGAAGATATTGAACAATCTGATCCTCCGCTTCGGATTTGAGCAAACGGTCACCGAAATAATTTACCCTTTCCTTGAGAAAATCGGCATTCTTTGGCAGACACAAAATATCACACCGGCGCACGAACACTTTATTTCGAACCTTATCCGCCAGAAAATTATTGTTGCTATTGACGGATTGCCTATTCCACCGAAAACGGCGAAGAAGATTGTGGTCTTTTTGCCCGAAGGAGAACTGCACGAATTGGGTCTTTTATTCTATCATTTTTTGATTCGTAAAGCGGGTTACAGAACCTATTATCTTGGGCAAAATGTACCACATGAAGACTTGGTCAGTGTGTATAAAGTGCATCAACCTGAGTATATGCTAACCACAATAACCTCAAAGCCCCAAATTTCTATAGAAAAGTACCTGGAACAGCTTACAAACGATTTCGGAAACACAAAAATCCTGGCTTCAGGCTATCAGGTGCAGAAATTTAACGGTTCCAAGGTCGTCAATGTTCAAACTTTCTCAACTGCGTTGGAATTGACCAACTTCATTTAGGCTCCCTTCCCTATCCTATTGACCCTGAATTAGTTAAAAAAATATCCAATCCAATTTTGTTTAATGTTTTAAGAGAAAAATAAAACAGAACTCTTGGCACGCTTTGGTTAAGCACTATATTTGTTTAACGATATGCGAATATGTTTAAACACTTTTAAACCAATAGACCAATGACTGCCATAGAATTTACTCATCAGATTGCTGGCTTAAGAGGCACCTTACAAACTTTTACAAGACGCTTTACTCACGACAAGGATGAATCGCTGGATCTTGTTCAAGATACTATTCTAAAGGCCCTCACATATCGTGACAAGTTTCGCCAGGATACCAACTTAAAGGGGTGGCTCTTCACCATAATGAGAAACACCTTCATTAACAATTACAGGAAGAACCAACGGGCGAAAACATCGAATGATACCACCAAGGATTTGTACTTCCTGAACGTGGAAGAAGAACACACCTTTAATCGTCCACAGGAAAGCCTCGAATTCAAAGAGATCTGGAAGAATGTAAACAACATAAAGGAAGAGTTGCTTACGCCTTTCAAGATGCACACAACGGGCTATAAGTATCACGAGATCGCAGAACATCTTCGCATTCCCATCGGAACTGTGAAGAATAGAATTTTCCACGCGAGAAAAGAAATACAAAAGCGTTTGCAGGGATATTGAGTATACCTGTAACCTAACTGGATTGCGCATGTTGCAGCTATGGGTTCTGGATTGTCGGGATTATCAGCACCGTGTTTTCTGGCGAAGGAAGGTTTTGAAGTAATTGTTCTCGATATTCAACGCATTAACAAATTGAAGCTCAAGACCTGGTTTTTCAGCCAGGTCTTTTTATAAGTGCATTATTCAAGCCCGTTGTTCTCCAGAACTCACTGAAACTGCATCTATTTGAATTACCTTTATCGTATATAAAAAGAGGATCAGTGTGCGCGATTGATTCAATTAAATCTAAGTTGAATGGAGCAAGTAATTTTGGTGGATGAACAAGACAACGTTGTCGGCACGATGGATAAGCTTGAAGCACATCTTAAAGGTGTTCTTCATCGCGCATTCTCAGTGTTAATTTTTAATTCAAAGGGAGAACTGCTGCTACAAAAAAGAGCTGCGGGTAAATACCATAGCGGCGGACTTTGGACGAATTCATGTTGTAGCCACCCAAAACCCGGCGAAGCAACAGTGGATGCAGCTAGCACCAGACTTAAGTTCGAGATGGGAATAGATCTTCAACCTCAATTCGCATATAAGTTTATCTACAAATCTGACCTGGACAAAAATATGATCGAACACGAACTTGATTATGTATTCACTGCCGTGTTCGATGGAACTCCTGTTATAAATACCGACGAAGTAGAGGATTGGAAATTTGTTAACGTCGATGAACTTCGGGCAGACATTGTGCGTCATCCCAACCATTATACCGTATGGTTTAGGCTTATCATTGAACAGTCTCACCTTAAGCAAATTATTGCCTGACCGGCCTGTTCGTGGATTTTAATCAGATACCAATTATTGTTGATAGTAACACAACCATTTGTTGGCTGAGGAGGGATATCAGGCTGCACGACAATGCTGCATTGTTTTTCGCATTACAGGAAAATAAGGATGTGATTCCGTTGTTCATCTTTGATACTGAAATTCTGGATTCACTTGAAGAAAAGAAAGATGCACGCGTAGAATTTATACATCAGGCTGTTAGTGAACTAAAATCTCAGCTTGAACAATTGGGTAGTTCTCTCCTGGTACTGCATGGAAATCCAATTGACATTTTCAAGAATTTGAAACCATCGGCGGTCTATGTAAACCGGGATTATGAACCATATGCACTAGCGCGCGACAATGAAGTTAGAACAGATCTTCAGTCAAGGGGAGTAAAGTTCAATACGTATAAGGATCACGTTATTTTTGAACCCACGGAGGTTCTCAAATCTGACGGCACACCTTACACCATTTTCACTCCGTACAGCAGAAAGTGGCAAGAAATTTTCAAACCCGTCCACGCGAAAAGCTATTCGGTTGAAGCACTCCAGAATAATTTGATGAAGACTGCACCATTACCCCTTCCATCATTGAATGACATTGGTTTCAGCCAGACAACGGTTCATTTTCCGGAGCGGGTTATCAAAGCTTCGACAATTGAAAAATATGATCAACAAAGAGACTTTCCTGCAATCAAAGGAACGTCGAGGCTAAGCATACACATCCGTTTTGGTACAGTGAGTATCCGTAAGCTCATTCAAGTTGCGTTGAAAAAAAACAAAGTTTGGTTGAACGAATTGATATGGCGGGAATTCTATCAAATGATTCTTTGGCATTTTCCGCAAGTTGTTACAAGCTCGTTTAAAATGGAATATGATCGAATCAGTTGGAGAAATAATGTTGAGGAATTTAATGCATGGTGCGAAGGAAAAACTGGCTATCCGATCGTTGATGCGGGAATGCGTGAACTAAATCAAACAGGATTCATGCACAACCGGGTTCGCATGATCACTGCAAGTTTTCTTACCAAACATCTGCTCATCGACTGGAGATGGGGTGAAGCCTATTTTGCAAAAAAGTTGCTTGATTATGAACTGGCCTCAAACAATGGAGGATGGCAGTGGGCGGCAGGCTCGGGGTCTGATGCAGTGCCATATTTTCGTGTGTTTAACCCACAGCTACAGGCGGAAAAATTTGACCCTCAAAATCAATATGTAAAGAAATGGATACCAGAGCTAAACACAAATGAGTATCCGACCCCGATTGTAGATCACAAGTTTGCCAGAGAGCGAGCACTTAAAGCATATAAGGCAGTTCTAGGATAAATATCAATAGAAGAATACCTCATCAACAAAAAACCATCCCTTCTCCCCTTTTGAGTTGTGCCATGAAGGTAATTTTGACACCGGCTTTGCAACAAGCTTATAATATCGAAAAGTCGATGCAGAAATTGAAACTGACAATGGCACTACGCCGAGTGGCAAATAGCCACTGGGTTGTACAGGCTCGATTTCCGTAAGGAGTTTCAGGTTATCACTAGAGTTACCAGCCCACACTTCCACTTGCTGGGGTGGAAATACGAAACCGCCAATGTTCCTGGCATGACTGATTACAATCGACTTAATAGTTGTCGCTTTCCCGAAGTCAAATACAGCTGAAAAAGGAATTTCGCGATATCCTAACCACGACGGCTCTTTCAATATATCGGCGAACCCTTTCTGGAGATCATACAAACCTGAGGCACCAATTCCTGGGTATTGCTTGTCGGGCGCGGATATCAACTCCACTCCTACTGGACTTATACCCTGAACGAAACAACTTTGTGTCAAAACGTCGCTGCAATACCAACCATCCTTACAAGCTTTCGCTTTGAGAATCATCGACTCATCCAAGGGAAAAGCATTTTCGTACAGTTCTGATTTGATTGAATCTGGTTCGCTACCATCTTTGGAAATTCGGATCGCAACGCCTGGCATACTGTGTCTCAAAGAAACTAATTCACCTTTCTTGAGCACGCCATCATTTTCTATGCGCGGTTTGTCCAGCCTTAGGATTTCGTTATCAACAAATAAGTTTCCAATGATCTCAACATTAGGAAATCGTTTTGAAAGGGCTACTCTATCACCTTCGGTTATCTGAGTATTCCATACGAACAACCGGGTGAGGTCAGGCAATGAGAGAACTGCTTCCAGGTCGTTTGCCTGAATCGCCGTGCCTGCGAGAGACAATGTTTGCAGATTCTCTAACCTCGACAGGGCTGTTAGTCCTTTTCCATCGATGGAAGTGAAATTCAAATTCAGATTTTCAAGATTGCGAAATGTTGAGATTACTTCGAGATCATTATTTGTTACAGGCATCTTCGACAAATTCAACACTACCATCTGATCTGAGACTTTCTTTAGTTCGCTTAAAAATTCTGGCTTGAAGCTTTCTTTAAGAAAGAAATCTGCCTGTAAAGCCGGACTCTCACTATACAATGGAAATACCGACCGGAAAGGGGTATTGAGCTCGGCAACTACATCCGACGATACTCCTGCGAAAGTATATTGCTTTTGTGCAGCAGGTGTTTCCGCTTTAGTCGCAGCAAACGATGCTACAATAAATTTCAAGGAATCGCCATCTGCAAACTGGTGAAGTTTCTTTTCGAAATCTGCACCGGAACCGATCCACGCCTCTATAGTAGAGATTTCAACTGGAGTTAACTGCGGCTTGCCATCAGGGGGCATATGTTCATCGTGACTAAGCGGCAAGTAAAAAGCTTTAACCATCCTGCTTTCACCAGGGTTGCCTTCCACGAAAGCTTTTCCATTTTTCCCTCCTTCTTTAAACTTATCGATGGATGTCATCACCAAACCACCTTTCGCTTTTGATTCGTTATGACATGAAAAACATTTTCTATCAAGTATAGGACGAACGGCGAATTCATAGACCGAGGCATTATCTGCAGTCAACTCTTCCTGCGCCGAGATTGGAGCAAATACAAAATTCTGTCCATGGGTAAGAACGGAACCTGTATGTCCTGCTACGACTAGCAAGGCCAACGTTACCCCACCTAAACCATATGTGATCTTTCTGATTCCATTGCTGCCGTACAACAACACGAGTAGGTAACAAAACCAACTGAGGAGAACACCTGTGACTTTATGCTGAGTCAACGCACTGGTTCCATAATCGTCCTGAATGCTGAGCAGAAATCCAAACAGAGCAGCGACAGATGCAAAAAAAGACGTCGATAATAATCCAATTCCCACCATTTGATGGAATGACTTCTTCTCTATCTGATTTCGGAAAAAAAACATCATTGCCAAAAAAATGAGAAATCCAATGGGCAGGTGAAGCACCAGCGGATGCAACCGTCCGGCTACCTGTAACCATGAGGGCAATTCAATCCTATCTCCTGTAAAAAGTAAAAAGAGCAGCAGGATCTGAATACAAAAAATTATGTTCAGCGCAATTTTTCTCATAAAATGAAAAAGAACTAGGCCAGAATATCGTGAACAACCTTACCCGCGACATCGGTAAGGCGGTACCGACGTCCGAGGTGTTTGTACGTCAGTTGTTCGTGGTTAAGCCCCATAAGGTGAAGTACAGTTGCATGAAAATCATTGACGTGCACAGGATCACGCGCGATGTTGTATCCGAATTCATCCGTTTCGCCATAAACCATCCCTGGCTTGACACCGCCACCGGCCATCCATATTGTATAATTCCGTGGGTGGTGGTCACGACCGTAATTATTTTTTCTCAGGTTACCCTGGCAATAATTCGTTCGCCCGAATTCACCGCCCCAGATCACTAATGTTTCGTCTAGCAGTCCTCTTTGTTTAAGGTCCATCACCAGCGCAGCCGTTGCGCGGTCAACATCCTGCGCCTGAAGAGGCATGTCACCCACCATATTATCATGTTGATCCCATCCCTGGTGATAAAGCTGAACAAACCGAACGCCCGATTCAGAAAGCTTGCGCGCCAGCAGACAGTTTGAAGCGTATGTACCAGGAGATAAACAATCAGCACCATACATCTTTATGATGTGATCGGGCTCCTGAGACAAATCTGACAACTCGGGCACTGCAGTCTGCATGCGATATGCCATTTCATACTGCTGTACTTTAGCTTCAATTTCAGGGTCACCAAATTCCTTATAGTTTATGTCATTTAATGCGGCGAGGTTATCAAGCATCTTACGCGTAGCCTCACGGTTCCTTCCTGAAGGATCCTTTAGGTATAACACACGCTCTTCGCTGCTACTGAACTGTACACCCTGGTGAACACTGTCAAGAAATCCATTGGACCACAATTTTGAATAAACGCCCTGGCCATTGCCGCGACCTCTCGAAAGCAATACACAAAAAGCAGGTAAATTTTTATTCTCACTGCCAAGGCCATAGCTCAACCATGCACCCATACTTGGCCGGTTGCCTTGCTGTGCGCCAGACTGCATAAAAGTGAGCGCAGGATCGTGATTGATGGCTTCGGTGTGCATCGTTTTTATAAAACATAACTCATCAACGATCTTTGCTGTATGCGGAAATAACTCACTTACCCATGCGCCTGACTGACCATATTGTTTAAAACTAAAATGAGATCCAACCAGCGGGAAACTTGCCTGACCTGATGTCATACCAGTAAGACGCTGCCCCATGCGGATCGACGCCGGCAGCTCCTGGCCAGTCATTTTGTTAAGAAGAGGCTTGTAGTCAAAACTTTCTAATTGTGAAGGGGCTCCATTTTGAAATAAATAAATGATGCGCTTAGCTTTCGGAGCAAAATGCGGAACACCAGTAATTGGAGAAAGGTCTTCTGCACTGGATTTAAAAAGATCGGGTATCAGCAATGATCCAAGCCCAATGGTACCAAGACCAAGGCTAAGCTTACCCAGGAAATGTCTTCGCGTGATGTGAAATCGGTTCTTCAAAAATTCGTTTTCCATACTAAACTTTCGTTATGGATTCCTCCATGTTGTAAATGGTATGTATTACCTGCATCAATGCAGCCAGAGTCTGAACATCCTCTATTTTTTCATGTTGATATTCTCCTGCACGAATAAATTCTTTCGCACTCTCAGGAGCAGCATCAAACTTCTGTTTTTCTTCTTCGAAATATTTCAACAAGATTTTTAGCTCCTGAGATTTTGGCTGCCGACATACGATGGATCGAAAAGCATAGATAATCTTCTCTTCCATCACCAAATCCTTTTTCATCAATCTCTCTGCAAAAACACGAGAAGCCTCTAGTATTGTTGGATCATTCATCATTACCAACGCTTGCAACGGTGTGTTGGTGCTCAGTCGGCTCACCTCGCACAGATCGCGATTGCTGGCGTCAAACACAAGCATGTATGGCGGCGGCACGGTTCTCTTGATGAAGCTATAAAGTCCGCGACGATACAATTTGTCCCCATGATCCTGCACGTATCTCGCCAGAATACCACGGCCTGAAGTCGCCATTTCCCAGATACCTTTTGGTTGATAGGGCTTAACGCTCGGACCTCCAATCTCTTTTACGAGCAGACCACTGCTCGCCAAAGCCATGTCACGAATTATCTCCGCAGACATTCGAGTGCGGGGTCCGGATGACAGCAAGATATTTTCGGGGTCTTCAGCGAGTTTGTCGGCGCTCATGGCCGTGGACTGCCGATAAGTTGAAGACATCACAAATTGCTTGATTAGTCGCTTTATGTTCCATCCATTGTCCACAAAATCCGTTGCCAGCCAATCGAGCAATTCAGGATGTGAAGGCATCTCGCCCTGCATACCAAAATCTCCAGAAGTTTTAACAAGCCCTCTTCCAAAAAATTCCTGCCACATCCGGTTCACAAATACCCTTGACGTCAACGGATTCTTCTTGTCCAGCAACCATTTTACCAATCCCAGACGATTGTTTCCGTACTTCAGCGAATCGAAAGGCATAATAGCCTCTGGCAATCCAACGGTGACCCTATCTGCAGGTGCATCATACGCACCGCGTTTAAGCAAATAAGTTGGCCTGTATTTCGCGGCATCCTCCATCACCATTACTTCTACTGCCGCCGTATCCTTTTTGTTGATAAATGTGAGAATGTTCTCTACTTCCGCAGATGTAATTTTGATTTTTGGTGGATCAGCCAGCGATGCAAGCATAATATCACCGAGCAATCCTTTCTCGGGAACCTGGTTGAAAAAAGCGAATGCGCTGAAATAGTCCTTTTGCAGAATGGGATCGTACTTATGATCGTGGCACTTAGCGCATTCGAAGGTTAGTGCCAAAAATGTCTTTGCAAAAGTATTGGTGCGATCAGTTACGTATTCGATCCGATATTCTTCGTCAATAACGCCACCCTCCTGAGTAATTTTGTGGTTACGATTGAACCCCGTTGCAAGTATTTGCTCTTTGGTAGGGTTAGGTAACAAGTCGCCCGCGAGTTGCCATGTCAAAAACTGGTCATAGGGATAGTTCTCATTGAACGCATGAATTACCCAATCGCGCCATGGCCACATTGTTCGAAGTCCATCATCCTGGTAACCGTGTGAATCGGCGTATCGTGCAACGTCCATCCAATACGCAGCCATTTTTTCACCATATTGTGGCTGCGCCAGAAGTTCATCTACCATCTTTTCGTAAGCGTCGTCGTCATCATCAGCAAGAAAACGTTCCTGCATTTCAACGGTGGGTGGCAAGCCTGTCAAGTCAAAGCTAATACGCTTTAAAAGTCTTTCTTTGTCAGAGATGTCATTTGGTGATAGTCCTTTCCTCTCGATCTTATTTAGGATAAAATAATCGATTTCATTTGAAGGCCATTCGTCATCATCAACCCCTGGGACGGCAGGTTTTTTAGGAGGGATGAAAGCCCAGTGACGTTTGTATTCCGCACCCTGAGCAATCCATTTTTTTATCAAAGCAATTTCTGAGTCGTTAAGCTTCAGGTTAGATTTGATCGGTGGCATCACCTGCGAAGTGTCTTCGCTGGATATGCGGAGATAAACCTCAGATTTCTCTGGATCCCCAGGTACAATTGCATGCATTGAAGGACTGTCTTTTAAAGCAGCATACGCACCCTCTGCAATATCCAATCGCAAGTCAGCTTTACGTGCGTTGCCATCAGGACCATGACAAATAAAGCATCGGTCCGACAGGATTGGTCGAATATGAAGGTTATAATCGACAGAATCTATTTCAGCAATCTCGGCTGATTTCTCCCGACACGAAAAAACTGTTACTACAGATAAAAAGAAAAGTACCGCGCCGGCTAATTTCACACCTCTCATCATACCTCAAAAGAAGATTGAAGTTACCGTAAATTCAAGGAGTTTCAAAAGAGTATTAAATAGGGTAAATTCGAGGTTCAAATTAGTTAAGTGGGCTGTCCACTTAAATACCTTTTTTTGCAAATAAATACCTGAAACGCGTCATTTGAATATGCAAGTTTTGACTATTGTGCTTTGTGTGTTTATTATGATCGGTACTTTTCTGATCTGGGAATTTATCGCGTGGTTCACGCACAAATACATAATGCACGGGTTTCTATGGTCGTGGCATAAATCCCATCACAGCGTTCATGATCATTCACTGGAAAGAAATGATTTATTTGCAATTCTTTTTAGTGTTCCTTGCATCGCATTGTTCTATTATGGAACCCTTGTAAATTTTAATCTCTACCTGATTGCTGTTGCAACTGGAATATTTTGTTATGGCGTATTCTATTTCATTTTTCATGATGTAATCGTTCATCAGCGGATAAAATGGCGACCGTCAAAGCCTGGTCGGTATCTTCAGAGAATAATTAATGCGCATTATATCCATCATAGCAAGCATACAAAGGATGGATGCGAAGCATTCGGATTTCTGGTCGCTGCTAAAAAATACGATTCAGCTAACAGACCCAAGTCTCAAGAGAGTGAACCTTAAACTAAGTTTTGAAATCACAATATCTTTATCTCCTCATTAATCTTATCTGTCTTTGTTTACCAATGTTGGTAAGCTTTTGGATCAGAGGAACATTTTATAAAACATGGAAGGCGCTACTTACTGCCATCCTATTGCCAGCGATATTGTTTACCTTGTGGGATGAGCTTTTTACACAGCTTGGAATATGGGGATTTAATTCTCGGTATCACACCGGGCTGACGTTTGGATCGCTACCGATCGAGGAAATTCTGTTCTTTGTCTGTATTCCGTTCGCCTGTCTTTTTACTTATCACGCTTTCAAAAATTTGACTCAGTCAACGCTTTTTTTTTCAAGGCATGAAGTGTTGTCATATTTTATGGTGATTGTTCTCGCGGTTTCGGGTATTTATTTTATCGACAAGGCGTATACTGCAATAACATTCCTTGGCCTGTCATTTTTCCTCGCTTTTCTGGCGTTGAAAGCGCGGGCAAGGTTTCCTGGGTATTTCTATGTATCGTTTCTGGCGATACTGGTGCCTTTCTTTTTAGTGAATGGTATTCTTACGGGCTCCTTCATCGAGGAAGAAGTGGTGTGGTACAACGATACGGCTATTCTGGGATTAAGGCTTGGAACCATTCCACTGGAAGATATTTTTTATGCCATGCTTTTATTGTTGGCTAACGTTTCGGTTTACGAATGGAGGCTTGAGACGTCGGCAAAATAAAACCCTTGATGTTGAAGAGCATTGCAAGTTCAACATCAAGGGCGATATTAAAATTAATAAGATTGTTAAGCGCTTACAGTTTCTCCTTGCTTAACGAATTTTAGTTCCTTTGGTTTCTTTACTTTTTTTGCTTTTGATTTTCCCTCCTCCATAAACTTTTCAGCCTTCTTTTTCTTTTTGTTTTCACGCCTGATCATGTCGGCGAAAAGCGATGCAAGTTTTTTGGAATTCCGTTGTAGCACCTTGTTAACTTTTTTTGTGGGCTTAGGTAGCTCCAAAGTTCCAATTGCTTCCTTCATTGAATCTTCTATAAGGCCTTTGAGCGCCTTCTTAGATGTTTTAGCTTTTTCCATAAAAATTATGATTGTCAGCTCTAAGGTACTAAATGTTCCCCGCAGAATAAGCCTTGCATGCAAAACTTAACATTGGGAGGACAAATGCCCTTATTTTCATCGAATTTCGCTGTTTTCGAATTAATTTCGTTAAGCGTCGCAACGTAAAAAGCAAGGGAATTTTCGTTGTGCAATTGCGCAAACTATAAGCCCTTTGGAGATTTTAATACGCTAATGTAATGCGGAGTCGCGTGCCCCAATAAGAATGCTGAACATAAAGATTTCGTTAGAGTTTCAACAAAAACTTCAGTGATATGGATGAACAACAAAAGCAAATCATCGAAGATTATATTAAATCATACAACAGGTTCGACGTAGCGGGGATGATAAGACACCTACATGAGAATGTGGTGTTTCAGAATATTTCTAATGGACAAGTTGATTTGGAAACCAAAGGGATCAACGAATTTAAACGACAGGCAGAAGCTGCGACGCAATACTTCGATCAAAGAAAACAGATAATCGAATCGTGGGACTTCGCAGCTTCAAAAGTTTTAATAAAAATCAGCTACGAAGCAACCCTGTCAACTGACTTACCAAACGGTTTAAAAAAAGGCGACACTCTGACCTTGCAGGGAACGTCAGAGTTCGAATTTGAAAACGGGAAAATAAAAAGTATTAAGGATAAAAGTTGATTCCCTTACTCGTATCGGAGCGAGTCTACCGGATTCGAAGTCGCAGCTTTTATGGATTGAAAACTCACGGTGACCCATGCTACAACAATTGCCACAATGCCGCTGACAATTATTACAAATGGGCTAACATTGATACGATACACAAATTCTTCCAGCCATTGACTTGACACATACCACCCTGCAAGCGCCGCGGGAACAAATGCGATTAGTACCAACAGCGTAAACTCTCGTGATAATAGGAAAGCAAGATTGCGCACAGATGCACCCATCACTTTACGGATACCTATCTCCTTCGTCCGTTGCTCTGCTGTAAATGCAGCTAAAGCAAACAGACCAAGACACGCCACAAAAATAGTGAGGCCGGAAAAGATCGCGAAGATTGTTCCCATTCGCTGCTCCGTCTTGAATAACTCGTTAAAGCTTTGATCAAGAAATGAATATTCGAAAGGTTCGTTAGAAGCGTGGTGCTTCCAGGTAGATTCCACTTTTTGAACCAGCGCCGTCGGACTACCCTGATACTTGATTAAGAGAGTATTCGCATTAGCATCCAACAAAATTGCCAACGGACGTACCTGGTCTCTAAAAGATTCGAAATTAAAATTCTTGATAACGCCGACGATTTTCAGTCTGCGCATTTTGTTACCTTCTGGGTATAGCAGTTCCTCGCCAATAGGGTTGTCAAAATTGAATTCTTTGGCCGCAGCCTCATTCAAAACTACAGCAGCCGTATCAGTGGTAAATTCCCGTGAGAAGAATCTCCCATCGGTCAATTCAAACTTCATCACTTTCTGATGATCATGATCAGCGCTGTAAACACCCAACACATGGTCTTGTTCGGAGCCAGCTTCTTTGAACACGGTCGTATTGTTTACTCCTGGAAAATTATTATTTGAATAACTCATGTCCACAACACCCTGCTCCTGGGCCAACGCATTTCGGAAGGCTTCCTTATTTGCCTTTAGTCGGAATGTATTTTTTACAACTAATATGTTCTCTTTGTCAATTCCCAGATTTTGCTCCTGCATATAGGTAATCTGCTGATAAACAACTACCGTGAAAATGATGAGAAAAATAGAAATAGAAAATTGCAATACAACCAAAAGGCTTCTTACGCCTTTGCTCTTCATTCCGGCTCTTACTTTTCCTTTAAGGACATCGACAGCGTTAAACGAAGTGAGATAAAAGGCGGGATAGCTTCCAGCAACAAGTCCAACAAAAACAATGAGTCCGGCGACGCAGGTGATGAACCATGGTTGCAAGAAAATATCCATCCCGAGTTCTTTGCCTGAAAGAAGATTGAATGAAGGCAGGAGATAATAACATGCTATGAGCGAAATCATTACAGCTATAAAGCTGTAGATCATCGCCTCCGACAAAAACTGTCCGATCATTTGTTCACGAAGCGAGCCCAGTGTTTTTCGTAGTCCAACTTCTTTTGCCCGTCCAGCAGCCCGCGCGGTAGACAGGTTCATAAAATTGATGCAGGCGATAACGAGAATGAATAACCCGACTCCCGCAAAAAAATAAATATATTGGATACTGCCCTTGGGTTTCAAATCCTGAATAGAAGGGGATTTAAGGTGAATGTCAGTGAGTTTAATGGCGTAAAATCCGTAAGCTCCCCCTGAATCGCGCAGCTGTTGAAGCGTTGAACCCAAAAAACGTTCAACAGCGGGGCCGACGTATTTTTCAACAAGCTCCAGAAATTTCTGATTTACAGGTTGGATCTGAGCGTTCTCGCGAAGTAAGAAATAAGTAAATATATTATTATTGATCCACTCCTTGTTTTTGAGTCGGTCACCGGATTCTGATGAGAGTAGCACATCGAAATCGAGGTGTGAGTTCGTAGGCGGATTTTCCGCGACACCTGTAACCTTAAAGGTTCGGTCATTATCAAGAGTGACAAGTTTACCAGTAGCCGCTTCGTTGCCAAAATATTTTTGCGCCACCTTCCTGGTCATTACCATTGTGTTAGGCTCAGTCAACAGTGTCTTTGGATCTCCTTCCAGCAACTTGTAGTCAAAAAATTGAAAGAAGTTTGAGTCAACGTAAAAAACTTTGCTTTCAGCAAACACTTTATCTTCATACTTTATTGCTGGCTCACCATAAAAAGGACCAATGCGCATATAAGCTTCCACCTCCGGCAATTCATCAAGCAGCGCAGGGCCCATTGGTGGAGGAGTGTTTGAAACTGTTATGTCCTGCGGGCCGATTTTTGCGTGTAAGCCAACCTGATAAATGCGCTCCGCATTCCGGTGGAATTTATCATAACTCAGCTCATCCGCTATGTAAAGGATGATGATAAGGCAGGTCGTAAGACCTAGTGACATTCCTAAGATATTGATCGCAGAATAAAATTTGTAGCGGGTAATATTCCGCACGGCGATCTTAAAATAATTGCGCAGCATAAATTTATCCGAAAAGTATGTGAATCGAACTACAGAAACCCAAGACTCGTAACTACCAATGTACCGCCAGCACCTTACTCGTCACGCAATGTATTAACCGGGTTCATTGAAGCAGCAGCCAGCACTTTGTATCCAATAACCGCCACAGAAACCAGGAACATTATTGAAATTGCTACAACAAATGTCACTCCCGTTGTCGATAGATAATAATTCCAGATGCTGCCCATGAGCAGGTCTACTGCGAAGTAACTGAGAACGGATCCTGCCGCTGATGCCAGCACAAGGATCACGAAAAATTCTGTGTTAATTATTCGCGTGATGTTGCTCACCGACGCACCTAATACTTTGCGTACACCAATCTCTTTTGTTCTTCTTATAATATTTAATGACACTAGCGTGAATAATCCTGTTGCCGAAAGCATGAGTGCTATCACACCTAGAAATGTGTACATGGTCATTATGTTCGCGTTGACGTCCTCAACTTCATCCGTTATTCCAGAGAGCATGCTACCATTATAAAGACGATTGGGAAAAATTTCCTTCCACTTCGCTTCCATAAACTTGTTGATTGCAGGAACCTTGGCAGCTTCCGTGTTTACAACGATTTGGCTATACTTTTCTGGACCGACGTATCGGATCATGAGTGGTTCCATCGGGCGCCATAGGCCGAGTGTGTAAACATCCTTTACCACGCCAACGACATAAAGCTTGACAGAATCTTTCCAAATCACCTCTTTACCCAATGGTTTTTCCCATCCGAACAGCGAGGCCATTTTTTGTGAAATAATAATTGATTCTTTTTTGTCTGTTTCCGAATCCCGTACAAAATCACGTCCATCAACAAGCGTTAGATCCATCGTTTTTAAATAGCCATCACCGACATCGATGATATCCACTTCAACTTGTTTTGACTCAAACTTTACCGGCTCATGAGAGCGGTTGGAAAAAATACCACTAGCAGCCCCTGCCATTGAAATAATTTCTGGGTTTTCTGCCAAGGCATTCCGATAAGTGTCAAACGATTCTGTCTCCAGCCATGCGATCACTGAACCTTTCTCATCAAAGCCTAGGTCGTAATCGCGTTGATACCTTGCGTTTTGCCAGAATGCTATCGCACTCACAATTGCAATCAGAGAAATTGAAAATTGAAGTCCGAGCAGCGTGCGTGTAAAATAATTGGTACCACCAAACTTCAATTTCCCTTTTAATATGCTGATCGGCTCAAATTTGCTGACGTAGAACGCAGGATATCCGCCAGCCAGCAATCCTGTAAATAGAAGCACTCCACCCGTAAATGTCCAAAACTGTGGATTGTCAAGATAGTGAGGTGTTACACGCATGTATTCCCACATGGCGTTCCATCCGTCGGCGAGGAACCGGCCAATGATCAAACCCACTAAAAGCGCGAAAAAGCAAATCAAGGTAGTCTCACCAATGAATTGTATAATTAATTGCTTTCTCAATCCGCCCATCACTTTCCGGATTCCAATTTCTTTTAGTCGTCTTGAAGAGATAGCAATTGCGGTATTTGTTAGATTAAAACAGGCGATCATTAAAATCAGAATTCCCATTACAGATGATCCGACGATAGCGGCAATCGGAGGTGCATCCCATGTCCACGTGCGGACCTCTTCCGCCCTGTCACCATGCGCCATTGATGGAAAGTGATCCAGGACGAATTCTTTAATGATAAAATCCTCCCGGGCTTTATTATTGTTTGCCGTATAGGGCTGTAGTTGCTGGCGTACGGTACTTAAACGATTGGGGTCATTGATTTGTACAAATAATGTGGACTCCTGTTGCCAGTTGTCGTCAATTACACCCTTATGTTCATCCTTGCAGTTTTCGAAATTGAGATACGCCTCGCGAGAATAGAAACTTGAATTTTGCGGAGGCTCTTTAAACACACCGGCAATCTTGATTTCTTTCAATTCCTGACCAATTACCTGCGTGATCGTCTTACCGTAAGCTTCTTCAGGGGAAGCAAACAATTTAACCGCCATTTTATCACTTATAAAAACGCTTCTGACATCCTGCAATGCCTTCGGATCTCCCTTAATAAATTCAAAGGAAAACATTTCAAAGAAATCCGGATCGACGTATGCGAGATTCGACTGGAACAAATCGTCTTCCCTTTTGAAATTGGACCATGAGAAAAAGAAACGCGTTGACTTCTCCACATCGTTAAAATTCTGGTCCACAATTGAGCGGAGTGGTAGTGGCGATATTCCAAATCGAGTTACCTGGTTGTCAAATTCACGAACAACACTAACGCGGTAGATGTGTTCACCATTTTTATGAACAGCATCGAAATTCGAATCGTACTCATAGGCAAAATAGGCTACGATACAACAGCCGATAGCGAGCCCCATTCCAAAAATGTTGATGAAGATAAAGAGCTTGTTCTTCATCATGTTCCGAAGGGTGACCAAAAAGAAATTCTTAAGCATGGGTAAATGGGTATTGTTGGATAAACAATAGACTGTAAATCCCTGGTTAAGGTTGCACGTTGACGTTAACTTTTCAGGCGAATGCCCGAGAAAGTTAACATCAATGATGCCTGGTAATTATCAGATATGAAATTGTTCTTTGATATTCTCTGTAACAACTTTTCCGTCGAACAGGTTGATGATGCGGTGTGCATAGTTTGCATCATAAGGAGAGTGCGTAACCATGATGATGGTGGTGCCTTCTTCATTCAACTGTGACAAAAGCTTCATCACTTCCTCACCATTTGCAGAGTCAAGATTACCCGTTGGCTCATCGGCGAGGATCACACGGGGTTTCGCCACGATAGCGCGGGAGATAGCGACGCGCTGTTGCTGTCCTCCTGAGAGCTGCTGCGGAAAGTGATTCCTGCGATGCATGATGTTCATGCGTTCCAAAACTTCCTCCACTCTTTGCTTCCGTTCACCTGATGGAACTTTCATATATAGTAACGGAAGCTCAACATTTTCAAACACGGTAAGCTCGTCGATCAGGTTAAAACTTTGAAACACGAAACCGATAGATCCCTTCCGAAGTTGAGCACGCTGGCGCTCCGAATACCTTGCAACTTCGTGCTCCCCAAAATGGTATTCTCCTCCAGACGGATTGTCCAACAACCCTAATATGTTGAGGAGCGTAGACTTTCCGCAACCTGACGGACCCATAATGGCAACGAACTCACCTTCCTTAATTTCAATGTTGATGTTGTTTAAGGCGGTAGTTTCTACTTCTTCAGTCGTATAGACTTTTTCAAGATTTTTCAGTTTGATCATGGTGAGTTTATGTTTTGATGGTCGGAGGACTTATTTAGTTTGATTTAATACTTCTATTTTTTGTAATGGTTACTCTGTTCGATATTCGATATTCGATATTCATTATTTGATATTCATCTTCTTCTTTAGTTCAACAACAGCACTTCGTTTGTCCCAAAATTCTCATACGAAGAGGTTATGACCTTATCGCCGGGCTCCAGCCCTTCAAGCACCTCAAAATTCTCCGCACCACTCTTTCGGCCCAGTTTAATATCCCTCTTGACAGCGCGGTTATCATCGTCGAGCACATAAACCCAGTTTCCACCGGTGTCTTTGTAAAATCCGCCAACTGGCAACAGCAGTTCCTCAGACGATTGACCTAACTCTATTCTCAACCGGAGCGAAAGACCTCTGATGATCCCTTTTGGTTGCTCACCTACGAAGTTCATATCGACTTCAAACCGGCCGTTGGTAGCACCTGGATATTTGTAAGCGATCACCAGGTCGTATTCTTTATTGTTGAAAGTAGTGGTAGCATGCAACCCAGTGGTTATGCGTGGAAGGTACAATTCATCAATAGGGACCTTCACTTTGTAACTGCCTACTACGTCTATCCAACCAAGTCGTTGACCAGTGTTGATGCTCTGGCCAGGGTCAAGTTGCGGGCGAGACAACTGCCCATCAATAGGAGCCCTGATTACGAGGTTATCAAGAATCTTTCCTGCGCCTTCAAGACTCTGCATCATTCGTAGTTCAGACTGCATGATATCCTTAACCTGGCGTATCCGTTCTATCGAATCAGCTCTGTAAGTTCTGTAGGTGATCTCTCTCCTTTTGAGGTTAAAAAGATAGTCAGCCTCAACACTTTCAAAATCCTGTTTCGAAACCAATTTCTTTTCGTAAAGAATTTTCTGCCGGTTATATTGAGGAACTAGTTTGGCCAATTCCTTATCAACTTCGGCAAGCGTTTGTTGTTGCGCCAAATCATTCTGCGTTAATGACAAACGCGTTTGCCTAAGCTCATTCACGCTTTGGTTCAGAGACGCTTCCTGCTGTAAGACTTGAATTTCGCGGTTGAGGTTGCTTAATTCCAGAATTATATCTCCTTCCTTAACCATCGCACCGCTTTCGGCAACAACTCGTTTTATAGTACCACCCTCTACTGCATCGAGGTAGACGGTACGGCTTGGCTCAACAATTCCGGTCTGAGGTATGAACTCCTGGAAAACGCCGCGCTTGACTTCAGATATTGTAATCTTATCCCTATCGATCTTAAGTTTCGAACGACGGTCAGCAAAAATGAATTGATAGCCTATAAAAATCACAAACAGTGCAATCCCACCATAGGTAGCTACCTTCTTTACCGTCCACTTCTTCTTTTTTATTTGCTTATCCATTCAAATTAAAATTTATGATCCATAGATCATATTTAATAAAAACCAATATGACGTGTACCCCGAATGCCAACAAGTGTGCCAACCGCCTGAAAGCCAATTTCACCCTTTATTTGAATTGTGCGATCGAAAAATCAGTTCACATGTGAACGTCTATGTCCGCATTCGAACGGCTATATTTATGGCAAAAGTGCGTTTCCCGCATGCTATGCAGGCACGTAACTTTCGGTATATACTTTGCCCATTAGCGGACATAATTATATAAGCCAAATCCTAACCTAGCCAAAACCGAACTTTAATGGAACAGAAAAGCGGGAAAATCCTAATTGTTGACGATAACGAAGACCTCCTCAAAGCGGCCAAAATGCACCTGAAGCGACACTTCTCGCAGGTTGACGTTGAAAAAAATCCGGAGGCAATACCCGCCCTCATGAACAATGAGGATTACGATGTAATCCTGCTTGATATGAATTTCACAAAAGATGTGAGCAGCGGTAGCGAAGGTTATTACTGGCTGGAGCGGATTCTCCAACTCGATCCATCCGCAGTAGTAGTTCTGATCACAGCATATGGAGATATACAGATGGCGGTCAAGGCCATTAAAGCTGGGGCAACCGATTTTGTCGTGAAGCCATGGGAAAACGAAAAACTGCTGGCAACACTCTACTCGGCGATGAGGCTGCGGGAATCACGCGATGTTATCGAAAATCTGAAAATTAAGAATCAGGAGATCAACCAGGTGCTGAATGACCGGTATAGCGAGATCATTGGTCAAAGCGCGGCAATGCAGAAGATCTTCCAAACCATAGACCGCGTTGCCAAAACGGACGCCAATGTTCTTATCCTTGGCGAGAATGGAACTGGCAAAGAACTGATCGCCCGAGCCATCCATCGGAACTCCTCCCGGAAGAACGAGAATTTTGCCGCCGTCGATCTTGGATCAATAACGGAGACGCTATTCGAAAGTGAATTATTCGGGCATAAGAAAGGATCGTTCACAGATGCAAAGGAAGATCGTGCGGGGCGTTTTGAGATGGCAAATCACGGTACTCTCTTCCTCGACGAGATTGGAAATTTATCAATGCCCCTTCAGGCCAAACTTCTTACGGTTTTACAAAATCGAAAGGTGAGCCGCGTTGGATCAAACAAGGATACACCTATTGATATACGGCTAATCTGTGCTACCAACATGCCACTTTATGAAATGGTGAAGGAGAATCGTTTTCGTCAGGATCTTCTGTATCGCATCAATACAATAGAGATTGAAATACCGCCGTTGCGCGAAAGGTTCGAGGACATCCCTCTTTTAGCCAATCACTTTTTAAAGCACTATGCATCAAAATACGACAAGAGTGTAACGAAGATTAGCGAAGCTGCCATGTCAAGGATGCATAAACATCCATGGCCAGGCAATATAAGAGAACTTCAACATGCCCTGGAACGCGCCATTATCCTCAGCGGAACGAGCGTGCTACAGCCCGAGGATTTTAATTTCACTCCTTCCTCTGGAAAGGAAGATGGCCAGCTGAGCCTTGACCAGTACAATCTCGAAGAAGTAGAAAAACTTCTTATTCGAAAGGTCCTCAAGAAATACAATGGCAATATTACCCAGGCAGCTTCTGAGTTGGGTCTAACCCGGTCGTCGCTTTATAGAAGGTTGGAGAAGTACGGACTGTAAGCTGTCAGCTTTCAGCCAACAGCTGACAGCTTGCGTCCGGCTAAAGGGCATAATGCGAAACGCTTAACGCAAAACGCTCTAGCGTGCTGCTATTTCATTCGTGCCCTGTCAGTGCCTGCCCACTTGAGAAAGCTAGTTGCCCGTTCAGGCCTGCAACTTCAAACCTTAAACCTCAAACTTTAAACCATATTGTTTTCCAACCGATAATCGCAGAACTTTAAGCCGAGAACTTTTAACTTGAAATTAGGCTTTAATGATTTTCGCGCTCGGGTAATAATCCGGGTGGTGTTGCTCGGCTTGACCATGGCTTTGTTCGTCTTTATGATAACGAGGCCGAATATGCTTTTTGCGGCGATGCTTATGGGCATCATCATTGTCCTTCAGCTCGTTGATATCTTTAAATTCATCAGCCAGACAAACCGAAAGCTCACACGCTTTCTGGAATCGGTCAAATATTCAGATTTTATCTCTGGTTTTGCAGCTGACAACCGCCTTGGGAAAAGTTTCAAGGAACTCAACATTGCATTCAACGAAGTGTTGGAAGCATTTCGTAAAGCCCGGTCCGAAAAGGAAGAGCACTGGCAATACCTTAATTCAGTAGTTCAGCAGGTTCGGACCGGTATTCTTTCATTCGATATCGATGGGAACGTGCAGTTGATTAATACAAATGCAAAACGGTTTATCGGAACGTCCAATATTAAAAACATCAAGGAGCTGATATCGCTCAATCCAAAACTTTACCACGCCATCAATAGTGCCGAACTTGGCAAAAGTGAGCTCTACAAAGGACCTAACGAAATTTACCTCACCATCCAATCCACTGAATTGAGGATAAGAGGAACCGATGTAAAGTTGGTCACTCTCCAAAACATCCAGCCTGAGCTGCAAAAGCAAGAGCTGGAAGCCTGGCAGAATCTTACGCGTGTGCTTCGCCATGAAATCATGAATTCCATCACCCCAATCTCGTCACTAACGTCAACGCTACGCGAAATTCTTGACCATGATATGGAAAGGAAAAATTCTCACTATGAATTGAAAGAGGAAGGCGCCGAGGATCTCAGAGAAGGTTTAAGTACTATTGAGAACCGCAGTAAAGGGCTGATCAAATTTATTGATGCTTACCGCGAATATACTTCACTACCGAAGCCTAAGATGTCAACGGTGCGGCTAAGGGACCTTATTACCCATGTAGCACAACTGATGCGGACCGAACTTAAGAAAACAGCTATCGATTTCCATTACGAATGCAACTCCGAATATCTCACCATCCAGGCTGATGTAGAAATGATAGAACAGGTTTTGATCAATCTTTTGAAAAATGCCATTGAAGCACTATCCGAAACTGAAAACCCGAGACTTGAGCTGATCGGCAGTTACGATGAAAATACCGTTAAGATAGAAGTGATCGACAACGGGCCAGGTATCATTAAAGAAGCGGTCGAACACATTTTTGTTCCGTTCTACACTACAAAGCGAACGGGATCCGGGATTGGTTTAAGTTTGTCTAGGCAAATAATGCAAATGCACAATGGGTCCATTACAGTCGAATCAATTCCTGACGTAAAGACAGTTTTTACGTTGAGATTTTAAGATCCTGGTTTAAAACCGGCAATGAAATGTAAAAGGTTGTCCCCTTACCTAAAGTCGATTCAAACCAAATTTTTCCTTTCATCTGCTCGATTGCCTGTTTGCTAATGGCAAGTCCCAATCCAGAGCCAGAACGTTTCGTAGTAAAGTGTGGCGAGAAGATCCGCTCCGCTTCTTCGTCAGTTATTCCTTTGCCCGTGTCTTCAATCGCTATTAAGTAATCCTCATTTTCTTTTGACAAGTTCACTCTGACTTGCATAGCCTTACCAGGCTGCGCAGACTGAAAAGAGTTCAGGATGAGGTTAGAAAAAGTTCGTCCTAACAATTGGTCATCGCCGAGAACAAATGCCTCCTTTACAGTAGAACTAAACACCAGGTCACCCGCATGCATATGCAAATCGACAATCCGTTTTGTCAGCGAAACCAGTTCCAACGGATGCATTACCGGCTCGGGCATTTTTGCAAAAGAGCTAAATGATGACGCAATTTCGTTCAACGTTTCAACTTGCGTCAGGAGAGACGCAACGGCCTTAGCTGTTTTTTCCGATGTGTGATTGTTAGAAATCAATGAACGCTCGAGTTGCTGCAGTGTCAGCTTCATTGGTGTCAGCGGATTTTTTATCTCGTGCGCCACTTGTTGTGCTATTTCTCGCCACGCTCGTTCGCGCTGAGTTTGTTCAAGCTCTGCTTTACTTTCTCCCAATTTGAATAGCATTTGGTTGTATTCCTTGACCATAAGACCGATCTCATCGTCGGCGTTCCAAATCAATGGTTGGTTTGTTTTGACCAGCGACGTTCGACGAAGAGACTGCGTGATGAATTTCAGCGGGAATGTCAGCCACTGTGAGACGAAATACGATAGTATCACCAGGCCAATAAAGATCAATGCAAAAATGCTGAGAATATTAGCAAGGATGGAGATTTGCACCTTCTCAAGCGAATAGGCAGACTGAAAGAACGGAATTCCAAGGATACCAATCAACTTGCCGGTGCGCGGTGCCTTTAGTGCTGCATATGAAACGAAGTACTCCAGTGTACCAACATTCTCAGTTTGAATTAACAAGTTCTTACCTGCAAGTATTTCATGTCGCGCCCGAGGATTGATGTACCCGGAGACAAGATTATTTTCTACGATAAGCGGTTGACTCGATGCAATGATTTCCCCATTAACATTAAAAACATTTGCATCAAGGTTTGTCAGACTGGCAAGATCGGTAAGGTGATTTTCAAAGCTACCCACGTCACCCCTACCTGCGTCCAGATAATTGTCCAGATAGACCGAAAGTTGTGTCCCAAAGGACTCAGCTTTGTTAAGATATTCATTATTCAATTGAATCTGCGATGAAATATTTGTCAAGTTTAGTGTCGTGACACTTACAATAATGAGTGGGAGAAAAAACGCGGCATTGAGAAGCAACTGTATCCGCGCAGAAAAAAACAGTTTTTCGCCACGCACATAATTCTGAATCCCAAGAAACAGCAATTGCATAAATATGATCGTCAATCCCAGAACCAGCCAAAATGAAAAGTTCGCCAGGATAAACGCCGGTTTAGTCTGAGGTGACGAAACTACGGCAACGCGTCCGTTCTGATCTTCCTGTGCTATATGGTCGAAGCCAGCTTCCCTTATACCTACAGTATGTAGTTCAGGTCTTCCCAACCATTCGCGGTGAAAACCCACTTCATAGTTAAAGTCACCCGAGCTGAAAAGCAAGCTTGTATCGGAGTAAACGGCATAGCTAATATCCTGTGAACGATAGAATTCTTTGAAGCTATTGTCAACCAACAATTCGGGATAAACGCTTTCCGGAATAACTTTCTTCAATGAAAATTCTAAAACGATATACCCTGCGATTACATTGAGTCTTCGCATAGGAATCTTAACCAGGTACTTTTGAGTGACATCGGTCGAAGGACTATTAATAAAATACACATTTTCATAAGCCGTCCGAAAGTTCTCATGATCATACGCTCCGATCATTTGATTGTAGGTGGCAGTCGTGCGATTGTCGAAGGATTGTCCCGCTGCGTTAAAGATGTAAATCTCAACATCATACTTGTTGAAATAGCTCGAAATAAAGACCTGCCTGATCTTCTGTCGCACAGCGTCCCTGCTCAGGAATGGTGATGCAATACTTATTTGACTGAAAACGTCTTTTGAAATTTTATCAGCTGTCTCATTAAGCAAATATTCTCCGAAATAATCGCGATCAATCAAAAAATTGGATGCAAACCGAAACTGGTCATCAATTTTTTCCTGCCGTTCGTATGCGTGGATGGCATATGCGCCATTTGTAGAAAGAAAAAATATCGATACGAAAAGGTATACGAAGGTTCCAAAACTCAATTGCCTTAAACTTCCGTACAGTTTCAGGAAATACACCAGAACAAAATATCCGGTACCCAGGAATAATGACGAGAGGTATGATTGTTCAACCAAGGTATTGATCAGAGAAAAAAATATCGTTGCAATTAGAAATGAAACAACGACCCGTACTCGTTCGCCATCTGCAATTAACAAACGAATAAAGGTATGAGCGAACAGAAAAGAACAAACACCAGAAAGCAAAACAGCCACCGTACCGACTATGCGCAAATTATCAAAGCGCAACGAATGCGAAAGGTCGAGTGTGATGGACGAGTTATTGTATAGCGTTTGAATTACAATGAAGGGAAAGAGCATTGCAAATAATACGCACACTGCAGAGACGACGGAGAGTATCCATGACACTATATCTTCGCGGTAGAAATATCTAAGCGTAACAAATCCTCTGTAATTCAAGAATAAATGGATGCAGAGAAACAGGAGCGCAATTTCGTTGAGGATCAGATCACCTAACGATGCATTCAGCGTGGAAGAAGCAAAGACTTGCGGGTTAAAAAGGTCGGAGGTTAAAAGTCCGGCAGGAAAATTTAAAGCGACCATCCCATAGCGTAAGGCTAACAGAAAAATATATAAAGTAAGCAATTGCAACTCGGGCGCCGGAATGCGCTTAATAAATTTGTAAACAATCGCGGCAAACAAAATAATTGCAATTGAGATAAGTGCTACCGCTGCGGCTTTCGTTCCAGAATTTAAAGGAAGTTCATTCCGCAAGAAACTAACGCGAAACACACATTGCTCGCCAACGCAGACAGGGATACCTAGATTAGCATCGGCCTCCAAAATATCAAAGCCTGGCGATGGGAATATGCGTTCATTCCATTCAGTCCTCAGATAGTCGTTGGTGATGGTGTAATTCCTTATAAGTGGAATGACAGCAACAAGAAATTGCGACGTGTTAACCTGCCACCGTTTGGCAATGTAATTACCATTGCCTGCCTTTAGCAATTTAATACTGAACGGTTGCACAACTGATGCTGAAGTTGGAACAAAATCATTGTTGGACCATTCAGCAAGACGACCCCTGTCGAAAAGAAAAAAGGAAAGTCCTTTTATTTGTGGAAGCCTATAACCAGGCTCGTGTAGATTGGCAAGTATTGATCCGGCTTCCTCATTAGCCTTTTCAATTTCTTTCTCCAAATTCCGGGAAACGGTAAGCGCAATATCCTGAGGCAAAACCGGTCTGTTCGCCACGTACGCCAGCGCGAGTCCGGCAATAAAAAAAAGTATTGATCCAAATGCTAAGTAGTTCCGGTTCAACGAATCTCACGTGTTGATGATGTATAAAGTTACTGAATTACTTTGGTTGCGACAGATGAGGCTTGTATTTGATGCCGCCAAACATATAGAGATACACTATGCGCGATGCCCTATAATTTATTGGTGCGAGAATGATGATTGCAGCTATGGTCACACCGATATAGACCCATTCAGAAAAATCACCTGACAATGATAGTATGATACTGATGATTATGAGTAATACCATGGTGAACCCGTACTGCACATACATGGCACCCTGATAAAAGCCGGGCTCCGGCTCAAGGCTCACTCCACAATGCGGACAAGTCTTATTCATCGCATTGAATTTTGTGAGACGACGAACAGGGTACTTAAAAATGTTGCCTTCCCGACAGCGCGGGCATTTACCGAGCAGCAGAGCTGTCTGAAAATTTTTTGCTGGCATTCTTACTGGATTTATACCAAAGATATCCGAGAATTACTACGGCGAGATAGGGCATGCTTAACAGATAAAGAATTCCGGTGTTGATCCCCGCGGCTATTCCTGGATCACCGTTTGAATAGTTATTTTCAAGAGTTGTTCGGCACATTGCGCATTGAGCAGACACGTCAGCAATTGCGCTTACCAGAATCACCAATACGAATAATATTTTTTTACTCATATAACCTATTCTCACTTGTAATAAGGGCTTATCATAACATATACGATAACACCTGATATCGCTACATAAAGCCAGAAAGGAAACGCGATCTTCGCCAGTTTACGATGGTTGCCAAAATCACCTCTCCATGCCCGCAAGTACGTAAAAAGCACTAACGGTATAACACCGACCGAAAGTAAAATGTGCGAAATCAGAATAAAAAAGTAAACATTCCTTATAAAGCCGGTGCCGCCGTAAGGCGTGGAAGCGCTTGTCATATGATAAGCCACGTACATCATCAAGAATAATGCAGATAGCCCCATGCAGGTTTTCATAATCAGTTCGTGAGTACGGCGTCTCCCATTCTTTATACAGAAGAAAGCAACAATCAGAAGAACTGCTGTCAGGCCATTAATAGTAGCGTAGATGGGCGGCAGAAACGTAAGATCATATCCCTTGATCTGAACACGGAAAAGGATTGCAACCGCTAACGGTATTACTATGGAGAGCGCTATAATTAGCCTCTTGTACGGGTCGTTCTTCAGTATTGTGCGCTGCTGAGGATCGGTCATTCTAGTACTCATTAAACAAAATCGTAAGTTCCATCAGCAACCGATCTATTTCGTCGCGATCAGATGAGATGTATTGTCCTCTGATCGTGCCTTCATTGTCAACCAGAACCAGGTCGTTCTTGCCGGCCAGAAAGAAAACACAACTTTTAAGTCGAGCAGCGGCGTCGGGGAGCATAATAAATCCTACACGGTGTCCATGCTCTTCTTTCACCCTGTTTAAGTTGTTATGTTCAACGGATTCCAATACGCCAAAGTGAATCAAAGTCATTTTATTTTTCGACAACAAAAGTGAATCCTGGACTGCCTTCGGAATCCGATATGGTAACGCTATGGCTATATCACATTCACCAGCGTTTTCAGGAAGTACCTCGGTGTATAATGGAGGAACTGAAAATTCATTCTTTCCAAATATCCTGAGAAAAAGAAAAATACATACGGGAAGCATCAAGGCCAGAAAAAGAAGAAGAACCTTTTTATACTTTCCCATCGATTACAGATTAAATAAAAAAGGCTTAGTCGTGCTAAGCCTCCTCAATTATCTTTCTCAGATTTTTAGCGCACGTCGGATATTGCCATGCCCTCGTACACAAAGGCGACTAACATCCACACAACAAATATCATTGGTAGTAAGATCGACCAAAAGAGAATCTTTACTTCATACTTTAAGTGCATAAATTCCAGGACAATGTATCCTGCTTTTACGATGGTCAGCGCGACGAAAAGAAATGTTTTAGCAGGGCCATGCGGCATAGTAAATGCAATGACGAATTCCACTGCCGTTACAATACCAAGAATACCAGCCACCGTCCAAAGTTTCTTTATTTTTTCCTTGTTAGGAGGCAGGACATTTACATGTACATTTTCGTCGGAATGATCCATGAGTTTATGAAGTTACGATTATGATTTTCTGTTAATTATACCAGGTAGAAGAAAGTAAACACGAATACCCACACCAGGTCGACAAAGTGCCAATACAACCCGACTTTCTCTACCATCTCATAGTGGCCTCTCCGTTGGTATACTCCTGTTACAGTGTTATAGTATATAAGAAAGTTAAGGCATACACCACTGAATACGTGGAAGCCGTGAAATCCGGTGATGAAAAAGAAAAAGGCGGCAAAATCGGGAGGACCATATTGGTTATGCGTCAAATTCGCTCCAAAGAATGTTGTTCCCTCAGCCACCGCAGCACCGCTCTCCGTACCCGCAATAAAGTGGGCCCACTCCCATGCCTGGCAGGACAAGAATGCAAGACCGCCAAGAATCGTCCAAAGCATCCATTTCTCAACAGCCTGGCGATCCATTCTATGGCCAGCTTCGACAGCGAGTACCATCGTCACACTACTCATGATGAGGATGAATGTCATGATACCTACGAATACCAGCGGAAGTTCCACACCATGCAAAAAAGGAACGGCTTCAAACACCTTTTCAGGAATAGGCCAGTAGTTTTGTGAAAACACAAAATCTTCAACGGCACCAGTATATGCATCGTGAGAAGAACGAACTAATCCGTATGTGATCAGAAGGGCCGAAAATGTAAAGGCATCTGACAATAAGAAGAACCACATCATGAGCTTGCCATAGCTGGCGCCCATGGGTGATACTCCACCATCCCAAATGCTTTTACCTGAAGGTACTACTGGTGTAGTCGAGGTGCTTGCCATAATCTTCTATTATGCGTTATACTTTTATCGATACAAGAGTAAAAAGAGAAACAAATATAACCAAAGTGCATCCAAAAAATGCCAATACGTTGCGCACATTTCCACACGCAAAAGATTATTTGAATGTACTTTAAGCTTAAAAATAGATGCCATTACAATGGCCAGAAATACAACACCTCCAACGATGTGCAGTCCATGGAGCCCCGAGATAATGTACACAAATGACCCTGAAGGATTTCCGACAAGGTGGATCTTACTGTCAACCAGTTGCCCCCATGCCATAAACTGACCTACCAGAAACGCAATTCCCAATACAAGGGTGAGCGATATAGCAAGCTTCGCGGCTTCAAGGTTATTTTTCTTTACTGATAAATAAGCCCAATGCATTGTGGCACTGCTAACCAATATGATCCCCGTGGTTACATAAAACAAACTTGGTAATTCGAAAACGAGCCAGTTGCCGTCTGATTGCCTAACTAAGTATGCGCTAGTCATAGCAGCAAAGACCATCACCACCGTCACAATGAAGAGCCACAACGCAAACTTCTTCGGATGCATCGATAGTGGCTTCTTCGCTTCTTCTACAATTCTTATGTCTGTTGCCATAATTCTAATTTTTCTTCCCCTCTTTCAAACTTTGTCTAGTAAATACGCGATCTGCACCACCGGCAAATACACAAATGATCCGAACATGATCTTTAATGCCGATCTTCTGTCACCTTCCCTCATCAACGAAAAGGTTTGAGCAAAAAATAACACTCCGCACACCGTCACAATAACTGCTGAGTTAATGCCAGTGATACCGAAGGTGGCCGGCAGCAAGCCGAGCGGAATAAGAAACATGGTGTAAATCATTATCTGCACCGCGGTGCTTAAATCTTTTTTACCTCCCGAAGGAAGTAGTTTAAATCCTGCTTTCTTGTAGTCATCGTCTGATACCCAGGCAATGGCCCAAAAGTGCGGAAATTGCCAGATGAACTGAATTCCAAAAATGATAAGCGCTTCATGAGATATCCCTCCCGTTGCAGCAACCCAACCCAACAAAGGTGGAAGCGCTCCTGGAATTGCACCCACAAATACCGCGATAGGTCCAACCCGCTTTAACGGAGTGTACACGAATCCGTACAAAATCAATGATACAACCGAGAGAATGGTTGTAAGCACGTTTGTATAGATCAACAACATCGAAACGGCAATCAAAAAACAAACCACAGCGAATACTGTTGCTTCGTTGACTGTAATGCGACCGGTGGGCAGCGGCCGATTCATCGTCCTGTTCATCAAAACGTCGAGATCCTTTTCGATAATCTGATTGATAATTACCGAAGCCCCCGACAAAAGGAATCCTCCAATAAATAGCATGGAGAGTGTGAACCAATTGGTGGAAGGCGATGCCAGCACATATCCAAATGCGCAGGAAAAAGCCACCAAAAACGATAATCTGAATTTTAGCAGTTCAGCATAAGCGCGGAATTTTGCCACGACAAAATCTGAACCTGTCAAATCATTTATATCAGCTGCAATCATTTTGCTATTACGGTTCCGGCACTCGGGTTTAACCTCAATAAAAACGCGAACTGTACTCCAAACGTCACGGTTGCCAGCAATAGGTGCAACGGCTGCAGGAACGCCGGAAAATCCAAATAGGCCATTCCAAGGCCTGTTAAAATTGTCCCCAAAATTAATAGGATTAGGGTAAGTGCGAAAGCTTTTGATCCATCAGTTTTGTACAATCTGACGATTAATCCAACGTGGAGGATTAAAACTATCCATGAGAATGATCGGTGCAAAATAAACTGTTCCGAAACATTTGCGATCCACTCTGCCCTGGGCCACGAGTTCGATACCTGGTCAACAGCTTCGCGTACCTGCGTGCCCAGTAATATTTGCACCAGCAGCACACCCATACACGCGACCAGCCACCAAAAACCAAGAGATGATTCAATATCCTCTTCGTATGTGCTCTGGTGAACCAGGTATACCAGCAATGCAACAATTACCAGCGCCAGAAACATGTGCACTGTAATTGTCCAGGGGGTCAAATTTGTTGAGACGACAAAACTTCCGATCCAGCCCTGAAAGCCCACCAGCAAGAAGGTAAACAAGGAAACCAATGTGAGTTTGAGATCAGTTTTTCGGAATTGCAAGGACACTGTAAAGACTGCAAAAATGAGAAACCCGATGATCACGCCCACGACACGGTTAAAATATTCAATCAGCGTTTTTGTAGGATTGAAATCAGCTTCCTGAAGAACATTTGGGTCGTTCAGGATTCTGTCACCGGTTTCCTTCATCCCAAGCGTTGTAAGATACTGCGCAAAACGAATGTTCTTTTTCTCTCGATGTGCAGCGTAGATCTCTTTGTAATTAGAAGGAAGATCAGAAACAGATGTGGGCGGAATCCATTTTCCAAAACATTTCGGCCAATCGGGACAACCCATCCCTGAGCCTGTACTCCTGACAACTCCACCTACGAGAATCAAAACATATACAGCAATCAGTGTCGATATTGTGAGCCTTCGAAATGAACGCATCTGATATGCTGGTTAAGGCTGTTAATGTAAAGTGGCGAGGTTCATGATAGAACCTCACCCTTTTCAATAGCTCTAGTGCTTCTCCCCTTCCACGATAATTTTTCCATCGCCATTTGATGTCTCGAGTTTGATCAGCTCATTTTCGCTTGGCAGGTTCGATTCAGGGGTTTCGGAGAATGGAATATGTTGAGGAATATAGTCTTCTTTAGAACCAGGCTTGCTATAATCGTATGGCCACCGGTATACCGATGGAATTTCACCCACCCAGTTTCCATGTCCGGGATTGCGCGGTGTAGTCCACTCCAACGTCGTTGAATTCCACGGGTTGGCTGGAGCAAGACGTCCTCTGAACATACTGTAGAAAAAGTTGAAGAGGAAAATGAACTGGGCTGCCAGGGTTATTATCGCCGCTGTACTAACCAACATGTTCAGGTCGGTGAATCCACTAAAGGTTTCAAAGTTTGTCCAGGAATAATATCTTCTCGGAAATCCAGCTATGCCGATGTAATGCATAGGGAAAAATACCAGATAAACCCCTGCGAAGGTTAGCCAGAAATGTATCGAGCCAAGCGTGCTGTTCATCATCCTGCCAAACATTTTCGGGAACCAGTGATAAATACCTGCCAGCATTCCAAAGAATGCAGCGCTACCCATCACAAGGTGAAAATGCGCCACGATAAAATATGTATCGTGAAGCTGGATATCAATAGCAGCATTTCCTACGAAAATACCAGTAATACCACCCGACAGAAAGTATGATACCATCCCAATCGCAAATAACATTGCCGGTGTAAATCGAATGTTACCTTGCCAGAGCGTTGTAACATAGTTAAATATCTTTACAGCAGACGGCACGGCGATGATAAGTGTCAAGAGCATGAAGATCGAGCCGAGGAATGGATTCATCCCTGTCACAAACATGTGATGGGCCCATACCACGAATGACAAGATTGCAATGAAAAGCAAAGAGCCGATCATCGCCTTATAACCGAAAATAGGTTTGCGGGAATTTGTTGCTATGATCTCCGATGTCAAGCCGAGTGCAGGCAGGATCACAATATAAACTTCCGGATGCCCGAGGAACCAGAACAAATGCTGGAATAATATCGGACTCCCTCCATCATGCGCCAACGCCTCGCCACCGATGTAAATATCCGAGAGGTAAAAGCTCGTTCCGAAACTTCGGTCGAATATCAAAAGCAGAACAGCAGCAAATAACACAGGGAAAGAGAGCAGACCGATAATTGCCGTGAAGAAAATTGCCCAAATAGTCAGTGGCATTTTTGTAAACGACATCCCTTTTGTGCGAAGGTTAATGATCGTAGCAATGTAGTTTATACCGCCCAAAAGCGAGCTAACGATAAACAACGCCATGGATACCAGCCAAAGGGTCATCCCCAGGCCTGATCCCTTGATGGCTTCAGGCAATGCGCTCAACGGAGGGTATATTGTCCAGCCTCCTGACGCAGGGCCAGTGGAAAGGAACAATGATGTAAACATGATAACGCTGGAAACAAAAAAGAACCAGTATGAAAGCATGTTCAAAAAACCGGAGGCCATATCGCGCGCCCCAATCTGAAGTGGAATAAGAAAGTTTGCAAAAGTTCCAGTCAATCCCGCAGTAAGTACGAAGAAGACCATGATGGTTCCGTGCATAGTGACAAGGGCGAGATAAAACTCAGGGTCGAGCTTGCCTTCCGGAGTGATCCATGTACCCAGAATCGGCTGAAGCCAATCGAGGTTCATGTTGGGGAACCCGAGTTGCAGACGGAAAATAACAGAGAGTATACCACCGATCAGGGCCCATAGTATTCCCGTGATCATGAATTGTTTTCCAATTACTTTATGGTCCTCGCTGAAAATATATTTTGTCCAAAAATTCCCTTCGTGATGCTCATGCTCGTGATCATCATGATGGTGAACGTCGTGGTGAATGTGTATGTCGGTCGTTGCCATGTCGGTTAGTAATCTTTAATGCTACTGATCAATTGCCTCTGCTACGGTTGACCCAGGATCTTTTTGCAATCCTGCATTGATCATTGCCGCTTCTCTCAACGCTTGGGGTACCTTCTCAAGGTAGTCCGGATTCTGTTTTAACCAGGCCTCTTGTGATGCCTTCCATCGCTCGTATGCTTCCTCTTCTTCAACAACAACAGCCATCTTCATAGAAAAATGACCGCGGCCACAAATTTCTGCGCACGCCAATTCATAGTTGAAGTTGGGATTACCAGTTTCATCGCGCATCTGCTGCGTAGTCTTCGTCACGATAAATTTGAATTGTGTTGGCATTCCAGGAACAGCATCCATTTTTACACGGAAGTGTGGCAGGAATACGCTGTGCAAAACGTCTTTGGCACGAATCTTCAACAATATTTCTTTATTCACTGGCAAATGCAGCTCAAGTGATTTGAAGTCGTCGAACGAATTCTTGTCTGACAGATCAAGACCGAATTCATTTACATCATCAATGAGCTTGTAGTTATTTTTTCCCAGCGCACCATCTTTCACTCCAGGATAACGGGCGGTCCATGCGAACTGCTGTCCAATTATTTCGATCAACTCTGCCTCTTGTGATGCAGGGGCAGTTATGTCGTTCCACGCGCGGAGACCTGTAAATATTAAGATGGCCAATACGATTGCCGGGATGATAGTCCAGGAAAGTTCGAGGTAATGGTTATCTGGATAGTACTTTGCCTTTCTGCCCTCGCGGTACTGATACTTGTAAACAAAGACAAACATTACAATGCTGATGATAACAAATGCAGCAACCGAAATACCCATCGTTATCCAGAATAAAGTATCTGTCCATTTACCATGCTCAGAAGCGACGGGTAAATTATAACTATCGAAGTATGTGATTGAATACCAGAAGAATAAACCAAGCCCGAGGATCATGAATACGATGAACATCGCCGCATTTACCTGATTGGCAGTTCCTGGCTTATCGTCCCTCTTACCTTTTGCGACCGTGATCAGGCTACTGACCCTGAAAATCATATACAGGATCGCCAGGATCAGAACTACACCAAGGGCTATTATCAAACTCATCATATCAGTTTTCTATAAATTAAATGTGGTGATGAAGACTTTCCTGTAGCATCGGATCGTTCTTGCCAAACAATGGCATTTTTGCTAAGCTGGGGAGGACGACCAATAGGAATGCTGCCATAAATATGAACGCAAGTCCTATTTCGATGAAACCGACCCCTCCATCCTCTTTCATTACGCCCGGTGTTACCATGTTGAAGAAATCAAACCAATGGCCTACGATGATGATCGGACAAACGACCTTCAGCATCGACATCTGGCGTTTCGCATCCCTTGTCATGAGTAACAAAAATGGCAGAACAAAATTCAATATCAGTGAAAGATAAAATATCCAGCTGTACGGACTGGTCTTCATCCTTTCAACAAAGTAGATCGTTTCCTCTGGAATGTGCGCATAGTAAATGAGGAGGAACTGACTGAACCAGATATACGTCCAGAAAATTGAGAATGCAAACATGAACTTGCCCAGATCGTGCAAGTGGTTTGAATTGACAATCTTCAAATATCCAGCATCCTTCAGGTAAACCGCAACAATGGTAATTGCCGCAAGTCCTGTCACCCACCAACTCGCGAAGACGTACCAACCGAACATGGTACTAAACCAGTGGGTATCGATACTCATTACCCAATCCCATGCTGCGATCGATGAACTGACTCCGAAGAATATGAGAAATACCGTGGATAACACAACGTTCTTATGCCAGAAGGATGTGCTTGCCTCCAGATCCTCTGCAAGCATATTTTTTCTAATTGCGATAAAGAAGTAATACCAGACCCCAAAGAACAATACCATTCTGATCAGAAAGAACACCGGGAAAGTTCCGCCCGCCAAAGGCCAGAAAAAGAAAGGTCCTTTCTTGCTGATAATAGGATCATAAGTCGGATTTGCCGCTCCGTTTGTCAAAGTTTCTCCATAGAGATAGCTATGCGTCCAGTGGAAGATGTCATGATTTGTCAGAGCCCACAACACAAGCATTAAGATTCCAGCAATTGGTATCCAGGTACCCATGGCCAGGCCAATTCTTTTAACACCTACAGACCAGCCGGCTTGCGCCGCATACTGTATGGCAACGAAAAACAATCCGATGATACCGATGCCAGCGAAGAAAACATTGTTCATCCACAACGAAGTGACTATACGTTTGAGCCATACGGGCTTCCCGTGCCCATGACCTGCGTCCTCAACTCCTGCTCCCGTTGTTGCAGGATGTTGCTGTGCGCTGGCTACAAATTCACTTGACTGTATCGCCGCATGCCCACCACTACCGGCTTCGTGATGACCACCGGAAAACATAGCGAGGAGAACGCCGATGATAAACAGCGCGATTCCCACAGCAAGAAGGATAAAGAGCTTCTTCCTGGTCTCTGCCCTGTACACATAATTTTCGTCCGTAATTGCGACTTGATGAGCCATTGTTATATCGTTGTCCGTTTATCGGTTGTCAATCATTTACTTTGAAGCGTTTTTACATACTTCGCAATTTTCCACCTGTCTTCTGCAGTGATCTGCGAGCCATGTGGCCACATTAGTCCCTTTCCGTAGGTGATCACGTGAAAAATATGCCCCTCGGTAATATTCTTTAGTGCGTCACCTTTTAGATTGGCTACACCGTTGTAAGTGCCTTTTTGTACCTGGCCACGACCAGGCTCTTCGACAGTCACACCAGCAGCTACCTTACCATCACCTGTACCTGTAGCACCATGGCAATGTTCACAATGGATGTCGTATAATACTTTTCCCCCGGCAATCATCGCTGCAGAAGAATCGATGGGACTTTTTATTGTTGCCGCTGTCACGAGATCATCCTTTTCGACGCGATAGGGTAGCCAGCCATTATGGTTTCGACTCACGGTATTAGCGGGCGGCATGCGCATATTCATAGCGTGAGGGTTCCATTGGTTTGAGTTGTAAAACTCAGCGTGGTCGTCACCGTACTCTATCGATGTTAACCAACGGCCCGCATCCTTGTCTGTGATCTGTGTGTATGGATCATAAGGAACCGAATGATACATATTCGGCGCATACTCTGTACCCGGTCGATCACCACTTGCGCCACACGAGGCAAGCAGTACAGTAGTTATCAATGCCAGGAATATGTTTGTTGCAATGCGCATAATTGATATCCTCTGATTAGTCAAAATTCTTTTCGTTCACTTCCGATGCTCCAGCACCTTTCAGGATACTGGCAATTTCATCTTTTGTTTTTCCTTTATTCAGCGCCAGGTCGATGGCCATGATATGCTTGTCTTCAGTACTGCGAAGGTCAAATTGACGAGGCCATGCATATGGCTTCAGTCCGCTCGCGATCAGAAAAGTTCCTACCATTCCTAAGGACGCAAGAAGCACGGTTAGCTCAAACGTAACTGGTATGAAGGGAGGAAGTGAGATAAAGTTCTTACCGCCAATGATCATCGGCCAGTCAACTCCCAGCATCCACATCTGCATGATCAGGGCAAGACAGGTTCCTAAGAACCCAAACATAAAAGCAGCGATGGGGAGGCGGGTGCGTTTATATCCCAGCTCCTGGTCCAGACCGTGTACGGGGAATGGAGAAAATACCTCGTGTATCTTCACCCCGCTTTCTCTTACTTTTCGTACGCCATTGAGCACGAGGTCATCGTCATCAAATACGCCCACTAAAAAGTTTTTATCTGCATCCATTTTTTTTACGGTTTTGAGCTTACGTTCACCTGGTGGTGAGTCGTGTCGCTTGTTATTTTTTCAGAGTCTGATTTAACAATACTTTTCACCTCAGCCATGTTGATCACCGGGAAGAATTTGGCGAACAAAAGGAACGCGGCGAAGAAAAATCCGAATGTAAAGAGGTACTCACCAATGTCGTACATGGTGGGGTGGAACATTGTCCAGCTTGATGGCACATAGTCTCTGTGCAGCGAAGTAACAATGATTACAAATCGCTCGAACCACATGCCGATGTTCACAATGATTGAAAGAACAAAAGTCGCAACGATGCTCGTTCTGATCTTCTTGATCCAGAACAACTGCGGAGAGATAACATTACATGTCATCATCGACCAGTAAGCCCATGCATAAGGACCTTGCACGCGATTGTAGAATGCGTAACCTTCATATTCAACACCGGAGTACCACGCGATAAATAACTCGGTGATATATGCGATACCTACGATCGAGCCGGTAACAATGATGATGATGTTCATCAGTTCGATGTGATAGATCGTGATGTAGTCTTCAAGCTTGAAAACTTTCCGCGTCACCAGCAAAAGGGTTAACACCATTGCGAAGCCGGAGAAAATTGCACCAGCAACGAAGTAAGGTGGAAATATTGTGGTGTGCCATCCGGGTATTACAGATGTCGCGAAGTCCATCGATACGATCGTGTGAACCGACAGCACGAGTGGCGTTGAAACACCAGCAAGGATAAGTGCGACCGATTCATATCTCATCCATGTTTTCGCACCGCCCTGCCATCCGAAGCTCAGCATGTTATAAATGGTTGCGCGGGTTTTGGCACCTTGAACCACAGCACGGTCGCGGATAACGGCGAAGTCAGGGATTAGTCCCATATACCAGAACACCAGCGATACGGTGAAATAAGTTGAGATCGCGAACACGTCCCACAGCAGCGGTGAGTTGAAGTTCACCCAAAGGGAACCAAATGTATTTGGAAGAGGCAACGCCCAGTAAAATCCGAGCCACAAGCGTCCCATGTGCATTAATGGAAACGTTGCAGCGCATATTACAGCGAAAATAGTCATGGCTTCCGCTGCGCGGTTAATAGACATTCTCCATTTTTGACGGAACAACAAGAGGATCGCGGAGATCAGGGTACCTGCGTGACCAATACCCACCCACCAGACAAAGTTTGTAATATCCCACGCCCAGCCTACGGTTTTATTTAGTCCCCACACCCCAATGCCATGCCACAAGAGATAGCAAACACAATAGAAACCAAACCCCAGAACGGCCAGTGATACAGCCATGGCCATCCACCAAAGCGGCGTTGGCTTACCTTCCACCTGACGGCTGATGTCATGCGAAACATCTTTTACTGTTTTCCCTCCGGTTACCAGTGGATCACGGACTGATGACGTTACCTGCATTTTATGGTTCTATATTAAATCGTAGTTCAATTAATTTTTATATGACAATTGGGTGAATCAACAACCAATTGATCATTATGCTTTAGCATCCTTGTTTCTAACTTTTCTCAGATACCAGATATTCGGTTTAACACCGATTTCTTCCAGAACCTGATACGCACGTGGATTGTCCGACTCCTTGTCGTTGATCGTCGGGCGGTCTTTTAGCAATGGACGAATCTTTAAAAGTTTTGCAATCTTGCTTTCCGGATCATTCATATCTCCGAATACTATTGCCCCGGTAGCGCAGGCAGCCTGGCACGCCGTAACAACTTCACCATCCTTCACGCGTCTTTTCTCCTTACGGGCATTCAATTTTCCGTATTGAATACGTTGTACGCAGAATGTACATTTCTCCATCACGCCGCGTGAACGTACGGTCACATCAGGGTTGAGCACCATCTTACCCAGATCGGTGTTCATGGCTGGATTCACATTCTCAAACTGGCGGTTGTCGTGGTACTTGAACCAGTTAAAGCGTCTTACTTTATATGGACAGTTGTTGGCGCAATAGCGTGTACCAATGCACCTGTTGTATGTCATTTGATTGAGACCCTCCGAACTATGCGTGGTTGCAGCAACAGGGCAAACCGTCTCGCAAGGTGCGTTATTGCAATGCTGGCATAGCATAGGTTGGAAAACCACTTCCGGATTTTCGCTGGCCTCTTCAATGTCGCGCCAGTTATCTGGCTTCGCATCGCTGCTATAGTAGCGATCGATCCTCAGCCAATGCATCTCCCGTCGGGCGATTACTTCTTCGCGTCCCACAAGGGCTACGTTGTTTTCAACATTACAAGCTACCACGCAAGAACCGCATCCGATACAAGTATTAAGATCGATAGACATGCCCCAGTGGTGGTTCGGATAGTCATGACCTTTCCAGATGGAAACCAACTCAGGATCGGTCTTCCCTTCAGGATCTTTCCATGTCGCAATCTTGGGATCGAACGGATACTTTGCGTTGCTTTTATACGATGCCAGATCTGTTTCCTGGATGACCGTATTTCTGCCCATATAAGTATTATGGGTCTGCGTTTGCGCCAGCTGATAAGACTCGTCAGTAATAGCAAACTCTACATTGCTTGAGGAATAGCTCAGAGCACCATTCACAAGACCTACTAAAGGATATGCATTTTCACCAATATTATCCGCAACCTTTCCCGCTTTCTTTCGGCCGTATCCTAACGGTATGCCTATTGTACCTGGAGCCTGACCCGGCTGGATCATAACAGGAAGCTTAATCGTCTTTCCGTTAACTTTGATAGTTGCGTATTTGGTGAAGCTTTCCGAGAAATTAATTTCTTTCGCGTCTTTCGGAGCAACAGTAACATAGTGATCCCATACTACTTTGGTGATTGGATCAGGAAGTTCCTGAAGCAATGGATTGTTGGCCTGTGAACCATTTCCAATATTGCCGCTTTCATAAACAACAGCTTCCCACTTCCCTGCTTTATAGTTGCTCGCGATAGAAGCAGCTGCGCCATTGGCATCGCCGCTAAATACGGTGGCAGGGCTTGGTGTTACAGGAAGATCGTACACACCATCATACAAGCACTTATCCCAGAAGCTTTGGAAATCAGCGGACTGTGCACCAGCGAATTTCGTCCTCCAGTTATTCTTTACAAACTCAAAATAATTGGCATTCGCTTCGCCCGCCCAAATCAGAAAACTTTCCTGGGCAGCACGTGATTTGAAAATCGGTGTGATCGTGGGTTGGGTGAGACTGAAATGATTACGCTTAGGTTCAGCGTCGTTCCACGATTCAAGGAAGTGATGATCCGGCGCTTTATAAGTTACCAGAGATGCAGTTTCATCTTCCTTCAAACTGGTTGAAACGGTCAAACCAATATTTTTTATAGCTGCTGCGATCTTGTCGCCAGCGGGATAATCATATACAGGATTGCAATTGTAGAAGATCGCTGCTCCGATCCGGCCTGCTTCAGCATCGCTTACAAAGGCTGCCATTGCGGCATCATCACCTTTTTTGTAATTCAAAGGAGTGCTGGCATCGATGGTGCCACCATAGCTGCCAAGCATGTCGTTAATTCCGTTGACCAAAGTTTGAATGGCTTTGTCATTCGAACCTGACACTACCAATGCTCTGCCCCTGCTGCTCCACAAGTCGTCAGCAGCTTTTGAGAGATTGGCAATTTTGTCATCGCCACCAGAGATAGTTGGCCTGCCTGCCTTACCTGCTATCAGATTGTAAAGCGCAATTACAGCTGCGCCCTCTTGCGAAGGCTTAATTTGCGTGCGATAATCTGCATTCGCACCCGTGATGGACAATACTGATTCGAACTGATAGTGTCTGGACATATCTTTCTTTTCGTCAGACACTTCTCGAGTACGCGCGTATTGTTGTGTAAATTCTATTGTAGAGGAAAGCCAACTTCCAAGAAAATCTGCGCCGATAGCAACAATCACACTTGCTTTGCTAAAGTCGTAGGAAGGAATGAAGGCTGATCCGAAAGATTCCTCATTAGCCTTAAGCATACCATAAGCCGACACTTGATCGTATTGAATCAGCTGCGCCGTTGGATATTTTGCTCTGAACGTCTCGATAGTCGCAAGCGTGCTCGGGCTTAGGATCGTGTTGCTTATGATACGGACCTGACCGCCGGCAGCGGAAGTTTCATTTAGCTTTGCTATTACCTGGCTGTCGAGATCGGCCCATTCAATTCTTTTCGTTCCGGATTTTGGTCCGCGTAGACGGGCATTATCATATAAGGAAAGGACAGAAGCTTCGACTTGAGCGTTAGTTCCACCATTCGTTACTTTCGAGAGCGCATTTCCTTCTATTTTGATCGGACGACCTTCGCGCGTTTTTACAAGGATACTGCAATACTCTCCACCGTTAGTATATGTTGAAGCAAAATAGTCAGGTATGCTTGGAACCGTGTCCAGGGGTTTGTTCACATAAGGAATAGACTTCCGGACGGGTGCCTCACAGGCTGCCAACGCTACCGCCGACATCCCGAAGCCCATCATCTTTAAGAAATCTCTCCGCGAATGTCCTAAATCTTCTTCCGGACCAGGCTGAGCAAATTCATGAGGTGCATGCTTTACAAACTCCTGGCTGTTTGCCAATTGTTCGATGCCTTTCCAGTATACTTTTTTAGACTCTTCCATTTTTGTCCGTAAGCGGGTTATCCGTATTTCGTATCCGAATTATTTTCTCTACTTAGTAATGGCACTTTGAACACTCAAGTCCACCAATCTCCTCTACTTTCAGAGGCACCTTCTTTTGGTGGAACTCTATCAATTTGTCGTAGTAAGCATTGCCGCGAGCATTCACATCAGTCGTCCTGTGACAATCGATACACCATCCCATTGTCAACAATGAATGCTGTTTCACTACATCCATAGTCTCGATAGGCCCGTGACAGGTCTGGCACTCAACATTACCGACGTTCACGTGCTGCGAGTGATTGAAATATGCAAGATCCGGCAAGTTGTGAATACGCACCCACTCGATAGGTTTGTTGTTCTCGTATGCCGAAACAATTTTTGCTATTTCGCCTTCGCCAGTCAGCGTACCTGTTCTGATCTGGTTGTGGCAATTCATACAAATGTTAACTGATGGGATAGTCGCATTTTTTCCCTTTGTAGCACCGACGTGACAATAGTTGCAGTCGATCTCGTACTGGCCAGCGTGAATCTTATGCGAAAACGCAATTGGCTGCTTTGGCGCATAACCTTGTTGAACGCCAACTGAGAACAACGTATTGATCACAGCTTTGAAACCGAGCGCTACTACGAGGAAGGTTACAATGAAGATAAATCCCGGGCTTCTTGTGACAGTACCAATATTAATAGGAGAATGAACAACTTCCCTGTCTTCTTCTGAAAGTTCTTTTTCATCAAGGAAGCGTTTGAGCGCAGAAACTAGAAGAGCTAATATAATAAGGAGTAGCAGCAGGATTATTACTAATCCAATCAGTATAATATTGAGATACTCAGAAGACACTCCATCTGTTTGTGCTACCTGGCCACCTGGAGGAGGAGTTGGTTCGGCCTTAGGCTTTTCAGCCTCGGCCTTAACATATGCTAAGATGTTGAGCACATCCTCGTCTTTCAAAGAAGTGAAAGCGGTCATCTGTGTTTTGTTGTACTCATTGTACAGCTTCACAGCATATTCGTCACCACTAGCTATAACACGAGCAGAGTTGTGGACAAAGTCAATGATCCACTGAATGGACGGAGCTCTTCCTTCGACACCGGCAAGCGCTGGTCCTACAAGCTTTCGATCTACTGCGTGGCAGGCCTTACAATTCGCAACGAATAATGTCTCACCTGCTTTGATAGCAGCCGGCTCAGTTGGGATCTCCTGAGCCTGCGAGATAGAAATTATAAATACGAAGAAGAAAACCAGTGTGATGAACTTGCAAGCGGAGGCAATTAGGTTTTTATTCATGAGTATCTGTGTCCGGTTTTCGAAACAAGCGGCACAAATCTACTATGGGAAGTCATTTTTTCAAATTTATTTAAAGTGTAGGTCGATAAATTATGACGAAAACCTTACTTATGTGAAAGTGTGTAAAGCTGAAGGTTCAAATGATGCCCACATCTCTCAAAACTACTTTAGAATAGTTTTAAATTGACATTTTATTATAGTTACTTTCGCCTTTAGTCGTAGCTTGCCATTTACACGCCGGCGTCGCTGCTTTCCTCAGCCCGTATTATTCCTTAGACCAGCCCTCTTCAATGCCAAGGCCGAATAGAGCAAAGTCGTATTTGACCGGATCGCTTGCATCAAATCTTCTGAGATTCATGGTTAACTCCAAGGCGGTTTCCCAATCCGTTTGTTTACGCGTTATTAAATTCAGCTTGCGGGCAACGCGGTCGACGTGAACATCACAAGGGCAGATTAAATGCGACGGCGAAATCTTTTTCCAGATTCCGAAGTCAACACCCCGATCATCCCGCCTGACCATCCAGCGCAGGTACATATTAATGCGCTTACAGGTCGATTTTCTTACAGGTGTTGCAATGTGCTTTCTCGTCCGCTCCGGATGCCTGGGCAGGCTAAAGAAAAGGTCATGGAAGTGAGCAATGCCTGGACCCATGGTAGTTTCATTTCCCTGGACGAGAAATGCTTCTTCAAGAGATGAATACCGGCTATAATACCACTTAAGAAATGTGACAAAATATTTTGTATCGATTGCGTTAAAAGTGCGATGCTTGAATGACTCAAGCCGTCTCAGGTCTGATCGTGTATGATGCAAGACAAATTGATGCGGATCATTATCCATCATCATCAAAAGTTCTTTGCACTTCCTGATGATGGTTATCCGCTGACCCCACGCCAGTATCGCGGAAAAAAGTCCGGCGATTTCGATATCCTGTTTCTTTCGAAACGAATGCGGAATAACGATCGGATCTGACTCTATGAAGCCAGGACGATTAAACCGGTCGACTTTCTCGTCTAGAAACTCTTTGAGATTGTGAAAGTTAATAGTTAAATGTTATTAGTTAATAGTTAATCCTAGCCGCACATCCCCCCACAGGCCAAAGCTAAAATTAGGTTGCAATCCAAAAGCTGGAAGAACGGTCTTGCTACTTCTCAACCCTTACTTACAGCTCT
>JAEZBX010000338.1 GCA_023412765.1 Bacteroidota bacterium | reverse complement strand
GCCATTGGCCACGCGTATAGAGTATTCGTTTATCGTTACCCTGTTCCCAATAGGTTTGACCTCGAATGATCACTCTTCTGTCAGTCGTGTCTGCTATGCGCCACAATTCTTTACCGGTGGCGGCATCTAGTGCAAAAGGTTCACCGGTAGAGGTGACCGCATAAAGCTTGTCGCCGATGATAATGGGATTGCATTGTATCTGGCCACTGTCGCCAGTATGATATTCCCATGCCTTTGCAAGCTGGGTTACGTTGTTGAGGTCGATCTGTTTTAGAGTGGAATAATGATTTCGATCCGGGCCTCCAAGGTACTCTTCCCAATTGTTGGCATTGTCTCCAGAGTTCCGGCTACAAGAAATGCAGGTGGCAAGAGTAAGTATCAGGAGGACTGGCAGCAGTGATTTGTAGTTCAAGTTTGAAGTGTTAAGGTTTTAATGTTCCGGTAATTTGTCCGAGGGGACTTTTTTTAACCTTAATGTATAGAATATTTTATGATTGATCCAGAGTCTTTCCACTTCCGTAGTCATTTTCGAGAAATGATGCCTGTGGAACTAGTTTGACCAGTCCGGAACTGGAGTATTCTCATTAAAAAGTTCGTCCAAATAATAATCTCTCTTGAATGTGTTGTCGCATGGTTTGTCTTCTATAGCATAAAGGCAAGGAGCATATACAGCGACGTTGTCCTGAACCATCATGCTCTTTGGATCGCCGTTTGGCAGCTCATCATTAAGATGCGGCCGTCCTAAAACACAATGCCCCAGCTCGTGGAACACGAGCGCCTCCAATTCGAGTTGTTCAATCCAACACGGTGCGCCCGATTTTATGGTAATAATTTTTTGAGTATCTGTTATAGGTGCGGTTGAATTGCAAGATCCACAAACCGCCGCTTGGCTGTTATCGTAGGTAACAATAAGATTATCAATGGTAATAGTGACTCCACGAATAGAAGCTTCGTGGATAAAAGAATCAATTAAAGGCTGAATCTCCTCGGGCACATTATACACCGGCTTGAAGTCATCATTACGATCGCATGCCCCAATAAACAGTAGTAGCCCTATTAGCCAAAGATTAAGACGCATAACCTGTTAAGAACAGGCTAAGATAGCCTATTTCCGCATTGGCAAAAATTAAATTGGCAGCACCCACAGAAGAAAACTATTCTTCAGGATTAAGCTCTTTTTCAGGATCCACTCCGTGACGGCCCACTTTGCTTGGAATGTCTCTTACGATTTCTGGCTTGATCTCGACATGTGCAGGAGATTTTTTGTCAGACTTTTTGCCGGAGTTGACATCGTCAACAAATTTATCTGCGCGTTTATTTTTCGAATCCTTGTTGTGTTCCATAACAAATCTTTTAACCCACTATTGTGAAATATCCGATTACTATATGGTAACATCCACCTTTGCGAATTGTTAACTCACTGGTAGAACCATTGCTATGTACGCCGGACTCATTGCTGCATTGTTGATATCTTCATTTCTGACCATAATTTCCGTTTTTCTATTGCGGAAGCGCGGGCCGTGGGGATCCGCGTGGACACTATTCCTCGTTATTTTTCTTGCTTTATGGGCCGTCGCAATCTATTTGGCTCCCGTTGGACCGATTTATTACGGCGTAGCCTGGGCACCTTTAATTATCGCAGGAATACTCCTTACACTGTTGTTAATCGTTTCAATGCCCGGCGCCAATCAGTGGAGGGATGAAAGCTTCGAATCCGATCCTCGGCCCAAAAAGGAAGTGCCAGTAAAAACGAGTCGACTCTTCTGGGTATTTGTTTTCTTGCTCGCCATGGCCATAATGATCGGGATGCTTAACCCGCAAAAAGCATTGTAACGTTCACAGTTAATACACTCGCAAAATGCGTGACAAAATACCCGTAGAACGTGTAAAGACTGAACTTGAGATAGAAGAACACCTCTCGATGCAGGAACGCGGCTGGCGGGTTCAGACCATTGGAATGTATTTCATTTTCGCTATGGTAGTCGCGGCCGCGGCAGGTCTATACGGTGATGGCGTGATCAGTAAAAAAAGAGTGACGAAAAATGCAACTGTGATTGAGCACGCGCTTTTACCGATTTCAGGCCCGCATGGAATTGAAGGTGAAATTAAACAACTCAAACAACACGAATGGAGTTACTGTTGCATTTCCCGCAAAATATCTTGAGGGCATCCAGGTTGACTCGGTTGTTCCTGAACCTGAAAAAAATGTTATCGACGGTGATCATGTGATTTATCATTTCGACGGAAAGGGAGATTTTACCATCACCTTCTTTTTGATCCCCAGAAATATCGGAGGAATCAATGGGTCAATTGAAGTCAACAAGGAACCATTTGAATTAACGCATTTTATCTTTCCATAGTTATGAACCCGGTGATCAGAGGATTGGCCGTTTATCTTTTTGTTTATGTAGTATTCAGAATACTTGGTAAACGTAGCTTAGCTGAAATTACAACGTTCGACTTTGTGTTATTACTCATCATTAGTGAAGCTACCACAGATGCCCTGATCGGTGAAGATTACTCTTTGATGGGATGCTTTATCATGGTTTGCACATTAGTTGCGACCGACTATCTTTTTTCGGTGATTAAAAGTAAATCCAAATGGTTTGAAGTGGCAAGCGAGGGAGCGCCGCTTGTTATCGTCGACAATGGTAAGCCGCTAAAAAGGAGAATGGAAAAATCGAAGGTCGACGAAGCCGACGTACTGGAAGCCGCCCGGGAAATGCATGGCCTTGAGCGAATGAGCCAGATAAAATATGCCGTTCTTGAGAGGGATGGAACGATTTCTATTATTCCTAATTAGTGCTCCCCTATTCCGTATTCCTTATTCCTTTTATGTGGTAATCTACGGACGGGAGGTATAAGGTATAGGGTATAGGGAAGGAGTAAGGAATAGGGAATAAGGAATAAGGAATAAGGAGGCGCTTCGATATTAGATTGCGGTGTTGTATTTTTCGTCTTAATTTTCACTAATGCTTAGCAATGGAGTTAACCTCTATCAAATATTATTTCCGGGTCAGACTCAGTTTTTTATGGGCGATTGCATTGTTAGTTGGATGCTCTTCACCGTCGGCTCGGGAGGATGTAACAAAACAAGAGATGTCAGGAATGGTATTGATTCCTGCAGGAGAATTTATTATGGGAACGGATGATGAAGAAAGTTATGATCATGAGCGGCCAGCACATAGGGTAAAGGTTAAGGCTTTTTGGATTGATGAAACAGAAGTTACCAATAAACAATTCGATGAATTCGTTCAAGCAACCGGTTATGTGACGGTCGCAGAAAGAAAACCTTCATGGGAAGATCTTAAAGTCCAGCTTCCGCCGGGTACACCACCGCCACCGGATAGCATCTTGGTCCCTGGCTCGCTAGTTTTTTTTCAACCTGAGCATCCTGTCACTCTGAATGACTATTCACAATGGTGGAAATGGGAAATGGGAGCTAATTGGAAACATCCTGAAGGTGTAGGCAGCACGTTGGAAGGAAAATGGAATCACCCTGTTGTGCATATGGCATACGAAGATGCCGTGGCTTATTGCGACTGGGCAAAAAAAAGGTTGCCTACGGAAGCCGAGTGGGAATATGCTTCGCAAGGTAAAAATCAAAAGCAGCAACGGTATAGCTGGGGATCGGAGCTTGCACCGAATGGCAAATTGATGGCCAATACTTTTCAGGGAAGTTTTCCAATGCGGAATCTGAAAGAAGATGGTTTTGAGACCACTTCACCCGTCAAATCCTTTCCTCCCAATGATTTCGGATTGTATGATATGATTGGAAATGTCTGGGAGTGGACTAGTGATTGGTATGATGTCAATTATTTTCAAACCCTTTCAAGAAACGCGCTTTCAGATAACCCGAAGGGTCCGGACAAACCAAATGATCCACTTGAACCCTATTCCCGAAAACGTGTAACGAAAGGCGGATCCTTTCTTTGCGCATCTAATTATTGTACGAATTATCGGCCTACCGCCAGACAGGGTACGTCATTTGACAGTGGACAATCGCATCTCGGGTTTCGATGTGTGAGGGACGCGGAGTAATAGGTCTTACCGCAATGCGCGGATGCAAATTTTGATTTGCTGCGGTTGAATTGTGGTGCGCTCATGATCGTATGGTTTTGTGCGGGTTCCGTATGATTTGGTACGAACTGCTTTTTGTTAAGGTCACTTGTTCCCGGCCCTTTCGTTCAGCTCCTTGAAAGCAAGAATGATCTCAGCCAGATGCTCATTCTTCTTGTGGATGATCATGGAGTTGTAGATCTCTGTTCCGTCAACGACGGCAATGTCGTCTTCCTTGATCAGGGTTCCGTCGTTATACCGCCAGAACCATTGATCGAATTTTCGCTTCCTGGCAAGATGCCGGTCATCGAGGCTATCGCAAATATATACAGCAACGTTCTGCTCTCTCACAAAGAATGCGCGGAACACCTGCAACACGGTTACCCCGATCCGTTCGTCGGCAATTGTCAAATTAGGATTGCCATCGATCACATCGATGTTGAACATAAATACCCTGCCCACGAGCATCGGGTATTCGGCAAACATGGCACTGTAATCGAGGAAGTAAATAACATAGGTGACTCCCTGGTCCGTCAGAAACTCGAAAGAGTATTCGTCATGTTCCTTTAACGGATACGGGCTTGGCAAAGGAGTATTTATCTTTCAGGTCGGAAATACGGCCGCCTTTTTTGATGTGTTCGCGTATGGCATTCTTGTCTTCAAGCATTTTCCTGAAGATAGCTGCACCCTTGGAATTTGCTTTTTTGCGAACAGCGGCCTTGTTTTTCATGTACTAAAGGTACGAAAAAATGGGCCTGAAACGTTCCGTTGTTTTAAAAAAGGCCTCCAATTGACCTAAAATCCCTCAAAAAAACCAGATTTGGACTGCTTCCGACGGGTAAATTACTGTTGACGCATTTTTTTTAGCTTTTTTCCCGAAAGCTCAAGGTGTTTTCGATTCGCTGTCTGTATTTATCTGTCCAACCGGGTAAAACGGAAATAATTCTAATATATAACAGAAGAGAAAATGCAGAATGAACTCAAAATAGTTTACCAGTATAGCGATTTTTTCTGTTTTTGATCAGCACTGGATATCTTCCTCGCGCAAGGGTAGACTATTAACATGCAACATCTGCCCACACAGCAGTATGGAGGGAAATCTTTGCCTCCGCAAAAACATTCATCGAACCTACTTACCAGTTAGACTTTTTATCAACGTTACTTCAGAAGCTTTGTAGGGCGTACCGTCCTTTCGGAAAATATCATGGAACCAGACTTTTGGTTCTTTACCATCGGGCATTGGCGTATCCCAGGCGTAAATTGTGTTTGTTTTTCCAGCCACAAGACCCCAGTTATATGCCGCAATGTTTTCTTCCTTGAGCATAGGCATTACGTTGTCAAAGAAACTATCGCGGGTACGGGCCATATATTCTGTACATATTAATGGTCGTCCATAAGTTCTCAAACTATCAATCCATTCTTTATGCGTGGCAGGATCCATATAGTTGTGATAAGTCGTAACATCTGAATTGGCAAGCTGGAAATTATTCAGGTCCACTAAATCCTTATTCCAAACTCCCACCGACAAAGGTTGCGATGGATTTACCTCTCTTGCCCAATGGAATACCTTCTTCAACAAAGGCATCGACTTGTTACCGTAGTCTGAATTACCGGGTTCATTGTATAAATCCCACAACACGATCCGGTCGTCGTTGGCGAAATGTTTCAAAATGCTCTTAGTATATTTTTCAAGTGTGACATACAAAGTCGTATCCTGATGAATCAGATCGCCGGGATCGCGAACCCAACCTGAATTGTGAATCCCCGGCTTTGGATCCGGTTGTTTACCAGCTTTGTAAGTAGGATTCCAGCAATCGTCAAACAAGACGAACAATGTTGATATGCCATGTCGATCCGCAATCGTCAGGTATTGATTGACCCGATCTTTAAATCCAACAGAATCGATTTCCCACGCAAGGTGGTGTAGATAAACTCGCATGGAATTAAACCCAATGTCTTCAGCCCATCCTAATTCGCGATTGATGGTAGCGGTATCAAATGTTTCAGCTTGCCACATTTCTAGCTGGTTGATAGCTGTGCTCGGAATAAAATTGCTTCCCCTTAACCATCCTAGCTTTTGATACCATTGGTTTGCCTGATCCTTTGTCCATACATCTCTTACTGCAGACTTAGCCACCACTGTTTGGCTATCGGCGACTTTCTTTCACATGACGTTGTGAAAGCCGCGCTAATGACTAAAGCGATCAATACACTACTGAATTTTCTCATATTCTATTTGGAATTATTTTGTTTTAAAAATGGAACTGAAAATGATTTTGAACTGGGTACACTACCTTCGACAACAGGCCAACCATCATTGTAATAGAGCCGATCAATGAGCAAAATTCTACTCTGGGATTTAGTAGACGAATCACGACGAATGGCATGATAGACAATCCAATCCTGACCGCTATCATCTGTAATTATTGAATTATGTCCAGGTGCCAGCCACGTGTGGCTCTTCCTCAAGATTGTACTACTATTATTTCCTCTGGCTTTGCTAAGCCGCTCAAATGGACCTTCCGGACTTTTCGAACGGGCTACCATGACGGCATAGTTTGCGTGATCTCCACAGCAATTGTTGCCGGAATAAAACAAATAGTATTTCCCATTGCGATAATGTACCCATGCGCCCTCTACCAGCTTGCTGTACTCCTCTTTATTGGGCGTAATAATTTCCTTCGCGTGTGACCCTTGCTTGAAAGAAATCCGGTCTTCATTCAACTCGCGAACTTTGATCGGTTGATGAGCTGAGCCCCAGTATAAGTACTTCTTTCCGCTAACAGGATCATCGAACGCCATTGGATCAATATTTATAAATCCTTCGCCTGTTATCAACGGTGTGCCTATATCCACGAAGGGCCCTTCAGGCCTTTTTGAAACAGCGACTCCAATGCATTTACCGGTGTGTTCATCGGGCGATTCACCTGAATAATACATGTAGTACTGTTGCCTTACGTGATCGAACAAAACATGCGGAGCCCAAAAATCCTTGTCGGCCCATGACGGATCTCCTGGCAACGCGTCGCCAATAACAGTCCAATGAACAAGATCTGATGAGCGGGCAACCTGGATACGATAAAACGTACCACTAACTGAACTATTCGTTGCATAAGCGTAGAACAAACCATCGTGGCCTCTGATTACTGTTGGATCGGGAAAATTTAAATTGTACACGGGATTAGTATAAGTTGCCTGCGCTTCACAGTAGTGAAGCATAAACATCATTATACAAGGCAATAGAAACGCTCGCATGCTCATTACTTTTCGGATGGAACTAACAGTACTTCACCCTCCTTTACTGGTTCACCAAATACCGGAAGTCCGTCGGAACCCCAGGTAAATTTCTGCGCACGGGGTGAACGTTGCCTTCCGCAACCCTGACCTGGTTCGCTATTAGCGTGGTACAAGATCCAATCCTCCTTTCCATCGGGCGATTTGAAAAATGAATTATGTCCTGGCGCGTATACACCATTTTCAGCAGATTGTTTGAACACAGGTTGTGGATGTTTTTTCCAGGAAGCAGGATCCATCAAATTACTTTTGCCTGAAGTAATTAGCATCCCAAGCGCGTAGAAATCGGTCCAACATCCACTCGCTGAATAGATGATAAAAAATTTATCCTTATGCTGCAGCACTTGTGGTCCTTCATTCACCGCCACATGTGGTGGATTTTCGGGGTCATTTAGATCACCGTGTCGTTCCCATTCAAGCTCGGGCTGCGAAATCTTTACACGCTTGCCTTTGATCGTCCAGGGATTTTTTAATCTCGCTATATACAAGTCCTGGCGTCCATTCGTGTCGCCCTCCCATCCCGACCACACCATGTACATCTTATTTTTATGAGCGAACACTGAACCATCAATCGCCCATTTGTCTGACGTGTCAGAGATCTTTCCTTTCAATGTCCATTGTCCTTCTAGCGGATTGGCTGATGCATTCTCAAGAACGTACAGTCGATGGTTTTCATTCTTTCCATTGTCGGCGGCAAAATACACGTACCATTTTCCCTTTATGAAATGAATTTCCGGCGCCCAAATGCCCTTGGAATAAAGCGTACCTTGCGGTGGAGTCCATATCGTTTTTCGCTCAGCTGTTTTAAGATTTGCAAGACTCTCTGTTTTCCAAATGTCTATTCGATCACCCAAAGTATTGGTGTAATAGTAGTATCCATCCTTGTGAATGCTCCAGGGATCTGCTCCCGATGGTAACAACGGATTTGTAAAAGTATCCTGCCCTAGTACCGAAAAACTTAAAGCAGTTAAGAAAAGAATAAAATTGAATCGGGCTCTCATCATATCAATCTGGCTTTCAGTTTAGTTACTTAGTTTCAAATGACGATGGTGCGTGTAGACTTTCCGTGATTTTGACGGGAGTTCCAAAATCCGGTGTACCATCCTTTTTCCAATAGAACTGCTGCATGCGCGGTGATCGCCGATGGTCGCAGCCTTGGCCGGGTCCGGCGTTAGCATGGTATAATATCCAATATTCCTTTCCGTCGGGTGATTTGAAGAACGAGTTGTGACCTGGTGCGTAAACACTATTTTCCACTGATTGGTGAAAAACGGGCTGAGGATATTTCTTCCAGGAAGATGGTTTCATCAAATCAGAATTTCCATCCGCGATAAGCAGCCCTAGTGAATATTCGTCGGCCCAGCAAGCGCTGGCGGAATACACAATAAACACCTTAACGCCATCCTTAGTAAGAAACTGGGGGCCCTCCAGGATTTGTCTTCCCCCAAATTTCTCCCATTCTTTATCAGGCCTGGCGATTTGAACCTGTTCGTCCGATAATGTCCAGGGATTTTTCATTTTCGAAATAATTAATACACTTTGTGGTCCGACGTAAGCCGAATACAAGAAGTAACGGTTGCCCTGGTGCTCGAATACAGATCCATCAAGACCGGAATACTGTGTATTGACCTTACCCTTGTCGGTCCATTCTCCTTTCATTGGGTCTGGCGACTTGTTCTCCAGGACAAAGACAAATCGTGAAGCATCGCCATCGTTGTTAACATCAGTTGCAGTATAATACAGATACCATTTTTCATCGAGGAAATGGAGCTCAGGTGCCCAGATCGCTTTCGAATTCGGTCCGCTTTTCGGAGGGCTCCACACCGTCGCAGGGGTAGCTTCTTTAAGTTCGTGCAGATTTTTTGTTTTCCAAAGACTGATCTTATTTCCAAGCGTATTGGTATAATAGTAGTATCCATCTTTGTAAATAACCCAGGGATCTGCGCCTGAAGGTAACAATGGGTTGGTGAAAGAGGATTGACTGAACCCACTGTAACCCGCGACAACAAAAAAATAAAAGATCAATCTCCTCATTTCTCAATCATAATTTTGGTTGTTAACTCTTTTTGGTTTGTCTTTATCGTCAGAAAGTAAATTCCTGATGCAAGATCTTTGGTGTCGACTACCATGGAGTTGCCTAATGACCCAACACTGTGGTATACAACTCTTGAAAGTAAGTCGCACAAAACAACTTCCTTGACGACGGCTTCGGAAGATACTTCAGAAATTGTAAAAGTATTTTTTGCCGGATTGGGAAAAACGACAATTTCCGAATGAAGATTCTTTTCTGCCGAGGTAATGACTTCTTCGGCCTCTTCGATGGTCCATTGCTGATTGTCGGACTCCGACCAACTTTGTTGCACCACATCATCATCTGACAATACAGTCAAAGCCTTATTGCTGTTCCGCGCAACCAGCCTGTAATATCCATTGTCAAGATGCTCGATTTTCCACTGCTGACAGTGCGCACCATTTGGCGCCCACATGTGAACGTTTGCCATCTCATCTGAAGAACAGCCCGCCACATCCAATGCCAGACCGCCGCGAGTAGATGTAAGAACGAAATAGCCATCATCTGTTGCCTGAACATTCCAGCGCTGGCAATCCTTTCCAGTCCAATCAGATTGAATAGCATTAGAGCCAAGTGACGGTAAACATCCTTCGACACTAAGGACTCTCCCACTCCCTTTTGATACTACCTTATAGGTTCCGTTTTGAAGCAACTCTGAGACAGGTACATCTATTTCACCGGATGGTGCATGGAATTTTTCGCCGGCTATTACTGGTTGTCCCAGGTTTGGCGTTCCGTCGGCATTCCAACGAATCACCTGCGCGCGGGTCGTCCTGCTAAAGTCGCATGCGCCTGCCGATACCGTTGTCGCGTGATAAGTGTTCCAGATTTCTGTTCCATCGGGAGAAGAAAAGAAGGCATTGTGACCGGGTCCATATGCAGATGCTGACGAATTGCTTACGAAGACTGGAGTGGGTGACTTTGTCCACGAAAATGGATCCAGCGGATTATTGGAGATATCCATGCTAAGCATGCCTACCGCATAATCATCAGTCCAGCATCCCGATGCGGAATAGAATAGGAAAAGTTTGCTATTGTTCTGCAATGCTGTCGGTGCTTCATTGACCTCACCATTGCGCTCCCAGAGGTATTGCGGACTTGATATCATGACGCGCGGTCCCGTTAATGTCCAGGGATTACTCATCTCAGAGATATAAATATGCTGCACTGTATTCGTTCCATCGATATGTCCTGACCACGAAAAATATTTCTTACTCCCAAGCTGAAAGAAAGACCCATCAATCGCCCAAAAATTTTCAACTGGATGAAAGATCTGTCCTTTGTCAACCCATGTGCCTGCAGTAGGATCGTCTGCTGTATTTTCGATTACCCATGTCCGTTGAGAAGAAAGATCCGGACTATTACCCGCCGTGTAATACATATACCAAACGCCGTCAATGCGATGTAACTCGGGAGCCCAAAAATTGCAACATGGTCCGCCCGATGGCGCAGTAAATGCTACTACAGCTGGCGCAAACTTTAGTGAATTTAGAGTAGCTGCTTTCTTGATGGTAATATTTGTGCCTGTTGTTCCCGTGAGGTAATAATGATCATCGTAATATGTAATGTGGGGATCCGCAAGATCGCTAATTGGATTTGAATAGGTTTGGGCGTTGACTTCAACGATAACAATCATCCAGAAAATGATTAGTGATTTACTCAATATTGAACCCCAATTTTCCATCAATTAATTAGTTAAATACAAAGGCGACCATGAATAAGGTGCATCAGTAATATTTCCGGAGAGAGGCTCTGCATAGTCATGCAGCTTTCCTGTTGAAGTCTCGAACACCACTGCGTGGAAACCAAAACGCTCCTTGATCTTAGGTTGATGCTTCAGGGCTGCCCACGGAATAGCAACTCGTATTTGATATCCATTGATAGTTCTTTTGGATGATGATTTGATACCCCTTGGATTCCAATCAGACCAGGAGCGGTCCTTGCCCTGCCGATAAACACATTTTCCTCCTGCTGTGACAACGATCGAAAAAATATTTTCGCCCGGAAACTGAAGGGACAAATTTTTGGGATCCAGGAAGAAGCCAATCGCATCGTCTCTCAAGACATCGCCTGAAGCATCAAAAACTTTTTTGTCGTTTAC
>JAEZBX010000305.1 GCA_023412765.1 Bacteroidota bacterium | reverse complement strand
CGTCATGGATCAACAAAAAGGTTGGAGGAAAGGTCGAACAAAATATTGTCGAGCGGATAACAACTATGATTGCATTGATTGATGAAACTGTAAAAACGGTCAGGCGTATTTCGTCTGAGCTCCGTCCTGGAATTCTTGACGACTTGGGTCTTATTCCGGCCCTCGAATGGCAATGTCAGGAATTCGAAAAACGGACGGGCATCGTTTCTAAATGCTATGCAACCTTAAATGACTATAATTTTGACAGGAATCTGGCAACGAATATATTTCGCATTTATCAGGAGGCGCTGACAAATATCGCACGCCACGCACAGGCTACTGTCGTTGAGACTTTTTTGACGGAAAAGGACGGATTTATTCACCTTACCATAAAAGATAACGGGCTGGGCTTTGATCCCGAGGAAGTCAAAAGCAAGAAGTCATTGGGCCTGGTGGGTATGCGAGAGAGGGCAATGTTATTTCAAGGTGAGTTGATCATTAATTCTGAGAGAGGGAAGGGAACAGAAATTTTGCTAAAAGCTCCGATGTTGGTTAAGAAACAAATAGTGTTATGAAGTTTTTAATAGCCGACGACCATGCGATTGTTCGAAAAGGTCTTGCGCAGATTTTATGCGATGAGTTTCCCAATGCTCAAGTGAAAGAGGTTATGAACAGCAACCAGGTGCTGGAGGAAACACGGAAGGAGCCATGGGATGTGATCCTGCTTGATATTTCAATGCCAGGTAGAAACGGCATAGAAACTTTAAAACAACTACGCGCAGAAGGGGTAAAGGCCCCCATACTGATGTTGAGTATGCATCCGGAAGACCAATACGGAGTCAGGGTCCTAAAAGCCGGCGCATCAGGATTTCTCAGTAAAGATAGTGCTACCGACGAACTGTTGACCGCTGTCCATCGCGTGCTTTCCGGACGCAAGTATATTAGCTCCAGTGTTGCAGAAAAACTTGCCGAGAGCGTAGGTGGCGAACTTGACAAGGAAGCTCATGAAACCCTCTCGGATCGGGAGATGCAGGTACTGCAATTGATTGCGTCAGGCAAAACCGTTTCCGAAATTGGGGAAGAGCTCTCATTAAGCGTAAATACCATCAGTACCTACCGTACCCGTTTACTCGAAAAATTAAGTCTGAATAACAATGCGGAGCTAACGCGCTATGCAATCGATAACGGCCTTGCTTAGCATTCTTTTGTAGGGCAAACCACTACAAAGCTTTCATATTTCATCCTATTCGATGCCTTGTGTACAATGCTGACCTTTGAGTCATCAAAATAACACAATGAGCAAAATAAACTTCTCTAATCGGATCAAGGTTGTAACAGTTGATGATTCTCCAATCATTACCCAGCGCATCAAGTCCATCCTTTCTGAGATGGACAATATTGAATTTCTTGGCAGCGCAAGCAATGCAGTCTCAGCAATGAGCCTGATTCAAAGACAAACTCCCAATGTTGTCATTCTTGACATCAACCTGGATGAAAATAACTCCCAATTCAATGGTATTGATCTTCTGATTGCTCTTCGCAATCGCTATCCTCAAATGAAAATTATCATGTTGACAAATCTCTCTGCACCGCAGTATCGCATGCGTTGTATCGCCTTTGGTGCAAACTACTTTTTCGACAAATCAAATGACTTTTACAAGCTGCCTGAGGTTCTTAATGAGATTGCCACTGCAACGTCTCCCTCCATTTGATATGTAATTCTTTAAGCGAAAAACAACGTTATGCATAGCCGACCAACCAGAGTTTTACATCTCGAAGATTTACCTGATGATGCGTACCTCATTGAGAGGGAGCTTAGGAAGTCAAACCACGAATTTGAAATTAAGGTAGTCGACAACCAATGTGAATTTGAGGCGGCTCTTGATGAGTTCCGCCCGGATATCATTCTCAGTGATCATAGTTTGCCGTCGTTCAATTCTCTGACGGCCATGGAAATATTGAAGAAAGCAAACCTTAAAATTCCATTTATTCTCGTGACAGGCGCAGTCTCTGATGAGTTTGCCTTTCAAACTATGAAGAAGGGGGCGGCCGATTATATCCTGAAGGATCGCCTGCAACGTTTGCCTTCAGCGATTTTCAATTCATTGGAAAAGGTGCGGATGGAAGCCATGCAGCAAGAGATTAAGAACAAGATGGTTGAGAGCGAAAAGCAATTTTTCGATCTGCTGCAACATCTTCCCGCCGCTGTGTATACTTGTGATGTACAGGGAAGGATACTATTATATAATAAGGCCGCGGCAGAACTTTGGGGCCGCAATCCACAGACTTCCAAAGGTGTTTGGTGCGGATCCACTGTTATGCTCGACAAGGATGGCAACACGATAGATCCATCTGCGTCTCCGATGGCGCGTGCAATTGCTGAAGAGAGAAGCATCTTCGGCGAAGAAATGATTATCGAACGACCGGATGGCTCTCGAAGGTATGTGTTGGCTCATCCGACACCAAATTTCAATTCAGCAGGAGAGATCGTCGGCGGCACGAATATGCTGGTCGACATTACAGATCGTAAAAATTCGGAAGTACAAACGGAGATGCTAGTGAACCACCTGCAATTGAGAAATAAACAATTGGCTCAATTTGCTTTTATGATATCGCATCACCTACGTGCGCCTATTGCTCGAATACTCGGACTTGCAAGCATTTTTAACAACAACGCTGCCGACGATGCCTTCATCTTAAAAAAAATAGTTGAGTCGACCGAGGAACTCGATCAAGTTGTTCAGGATATTAATGTGGTCGTTTCCGCACGTGATCCCGGCGAGGAAAAGTATGAATATTTGGATTTCCAAACGGCGATGCAAAAGGTTTTTAAGGACCTTGAATCGCCGATTCATGAGAGTAATGCGACAATAACCACTGACTTCCAACAGTGCCAGGGCTTCACTACAATCCGATCGTACGTGGAAAGCATTATGTACAACTTGTTATCGAATGGTATCAAGTTTCACTTGCCTGAGACGCCGCCAAGAATTCATGTAAGCACCAGCATTGATAATAATTTTGTTTGCCTTTCGGTGTCTGACAACGGCCGGGGTATTGAACTGGAGAAAAATGGGAAGGACCTTTTTACAATCTATAAGAAGCTTCATAATGAACCTATTCCAGGAAAGGGTGTAGGCCTGTATTTGGTGAAGGCGCAAGTTGAAGCACTTGGCGGCAGGGTAGAAGTTGTAAGTAAGATCAGTGAGGGCGCTGAATTCAAAGTATATTTTCCATTGACGAAGAAAATTTAATAATAAAATGATCCTCTTGATAGACGATGACCCGGTCAATAACCTGGTCAATACAAGAATTATTGAGAAACATACCGGCAGCCATGTTACCGCCTTTGATGATGCCGGCAAGGCACTGCATTATTTGCAAGCATGCCCTAAATCGAAATTCCCCGAATTAATATTTCTAGACATCAATATGCCTGATATAAGTGGCTGGGATTTCTTAAACACCCTGAAAACTTTGCCAACGGAGTTGCAGCAGGAATGTCGGATAGTAATGTTAACATCATCAATAGACATTCACGACTATAAAAAAGCGAGCTCATATCCTTTTGTCCAGGATTTTATTTCTAAACCGCTGACCTCTGGAGCTCTTGACGGTATCATGAGTGTGTTGAAGTGTTGAAGTGTTGAGGTGTTGATGTTGGGCACGGATTTGAGATTGTACAAACTTGCTCAATTTTTCTACACTCACTTAAACACCTCAACACTTAAACACCTAAACACCAAATAGAAACACCAAGATAGCACACTCCAACACTCCAACACATCAAAACATCAACACGTCAACACCCCAACACGTCAACAGCCCAACTTCACTTTTTTGTTTCCGCCGCTTTCACTTTACAAAAAAGTTTTTACCTTTGTCTCAACATGAAAACATCCACAATCCATATCGATAACATGATCCGCCTTCGCCAGAACGTGAAGTGGAAATTATGTGCCCGGGAAACGATGATGTTTGTAAGATGAACAGAACTTACTGACAATATGAAGAGCCCGGGCCACAACCCGGGCTTTTTTATTAACTATAGATTCTACACTTATGCCTCTCGAACAAACACTTACAAACCTTAAGCGCGATCTCATCCGCACCTTCGCCGTTGTGGATGAATGGTTCGACAGAGAGCATCCGTTGCGTTGCCATAACCCGCTTCCTGGCGCGTGGAACATTAATGAGGTGCTTGAACATATTATGCTAACGAATCATTACCTGCTTATCATTATAGATAATGCCAGGACTAAGGCCTTGGCCAAGAGTCAGGGTGCTTCGGTTTCAATTGAGTTTCCGTCGGACTATTTGCTGGGCAGCGAAGCTATGCTTCAAATCGCAGACCCAGATGCATTTCCATGGCAGCGTCCTGAGCACCATCAGCCCACGGGAAAAGTCGGCCTGTATGAAGTACGACGCGAGATCAGAAATCAACTGGACAAATGTCTGATAACGCTCGATTATTTACCTAACGGTGAGGGTATACTGGATCGAACGACAATGAGCGTAAATAATCTGGGGAAGCTGGACGTGTATCAGTATCTCTATTTCTTGATGCTCCACGCACAACGACATCTCAGGCAGATGGAAAAGAATGAAAATAGTTTCATAAAACTGCATAAAGAAGACAGTTTTGTGTAGTTGATGCGCACAATACAGCAT
>JAEZBX010000243.1 GCA_023412765.1 Bacteroidota bacterium | reverse complement strand
AAAAAGTTCCAAAAAGAAAAGGGTGGGTCGAAATATGCTGGCCACCGCGCATTCCGGGCCACCCCCGCATTTCGACCAGGCCATCGCGCCGGCAGAGATCCTAGGACGTACCTCGAGTTAATACCTTGTCTTACTGTCTAGCAGGCCCAGCTTATCAATAAAAAGGAATAAGGAGTTAGGTGTAAGGGGTGCAAAGATCCTCATTCGTTATTCCTTATTCTCAATTATTCGATATTCGTTATTCGTTATTCGATATTCGATATTCATCAGTCTTTCTTAGTACCCGTGCCGCCCTTTCCAGACCCAGAAATCGACTGCCTCATCTCCGTATCCGACTGGATATTCTGCATTCTATAATAATCCATGATACCAAGATTTCCTTTCTCGAAAGATGATGCTATTGCCTTGGGGATCTCCGCTTCCGCTTCGATAACTTTTGCTCTAGCCTCCTGTGCTTTGGCCTTCATTTCCTGATCCAGAGCGACGGCCATGGCGCGTCTTTCCTCCGCCCGCGCTTCAGCTACTTTTAAATCGGCTGATGCCTGATCTATCTGGAGTTTCGCACCGATGTTGGCTCCAACATCAACATCTGCTATATCGATAGAAAGAATTTCAAATGCTGTTCCTGCGTCTAGCCCACGCGATAGCACCAACTTTGAAATCTTATCAGGACTTTCAAGCACTTCTTTATGAGATTTTGCCGAGCCGATCGACGACACTATCCCTTCCCCTACACGCGCCAGAATGGTGTCTTCGCCCGCACCACCCACCAATTGAGCGATGCTAGCACGAACCGTTACCCGCGCAATAGCTATTAACTGGATACCATCAGAGGCAACTCCGGCAACCTTCGGTGTGGTAATAACCTTGGGGTTAACTGATATTTGAACAGCTTGAAATACATCTCTTCCCGCAAGGTCAATTGCCGTGGCCTGTTTAAAACTGAGGCTGATATTCGCTTTGTCGGCGGAAATCAGTGCACGAATCACATTCGGTACATTACCTCCTGCCAAGTAGTGCGTTTCAAGTTCGTTTGATGAAATCTTCAAACCTGCCTTGGTGGCTGTGATAAGGGAATCAACAACAATACGCGGTGGAACTTTCCGTATTCTCATAAATACCAGGTCGAATAATCCTACCCGTACGCCCGAAAACACAGCGGTGATCCAGAGGTTGACAGGAACAAAATACAGGAAGATGAAAAACAGAATGATCCCGCCAAAGATCAACACGAGTAAAGAAACAGCTTCCATAGGCATAGTTTAGTTTGTTAAAGGTTCAACGATTATCTGATTGGCTTGTATTTGCACTATCCTCACCTTCGTTCCAACTTGCAAGAAAGATCCTGTTGTGCGCACTTCAAAGTTTCTGTCACCAAATTCGGCCGTCCCGACGGGCCGTAGATCGGAACGGGTAGTCCCTTCATCTCCTATATTCAACAAATTAACCATTCCTTCATTTACCTTGCTATCAATAGAAGACTTGTGGGAAAAGCGTGCCCATGCTCCTGATCGAAAGCTGAAAAAAAATGTTCCGATAGCGGTGGCCGATGTTCCCAGGAGAATGTATAGACCTACATCGCTTCCAAAATGGCGATAGCTAATTACAATACCTACGATGGTAAAAATCAGACCCAACAGGCCTACGACCGTAGTACCAGGGATGAATACCAGCTCCACCACAATCAAACTTAATCCGATTGCGAGCAATGCAATTATAATTACCCACATGACCATGTAGCTGAGTTTTTAGGATTACTAATGTGAGGATTATTTTCCTAATATCTAAGCGACTTAATACGCCCGAGCGAACAATACCCGTTGTTGCGACGGCTTCCCGGAATAAATGCACATGCCAGTTTCCTGCTTAGCATCCAGCGGAATACACCTGATTGTGGCTTTTGTTGCATCCTTGATCGCGTTTTCCGTTTCGATGGTGCCATCCCAGTGAGCCGATACAAAACCTGTTTTCTCGTCGAGCACCTTCTTGAACTCATCAAATGAATTGACTTCCGTTATCAGACCATCCCGAAATTTTAACGCTTTGGCATACATATCCTCTTGGATCTGATCCAACAACTTTGGAATTTCTGATTCAATTCCTTGAAGAGATCTGGATTCTTTAGTCTTTGTATCGCGTCGTGCAACTTCGATTGTATTATTGTCAAGATCGCGTGGACCGATTGCCAACCGTACGGGTACACCTTTCAGCTCCCATTCAGCAAATTTGAACCCTGGCTTATGGGTATCGCGGTTATCGAATTTCACTGCGTAATTCTGACGGCGGAGCGATCTTATGATTGGCTCAACAGCATCCGATATTCTTTTAAGCTCTTCAGCGTTTCTAAAAATCGGGACGATGACTACGTGAATTGGAGCTAATTTTGGTGGCAGAATGAGTCCATCATCATCTGAGTGGGCCATAATAAGCGCACCAATGAGACGAGTACTAACGCCCCATGACGTACCCCATACGTAATCAAGTTTACCTTCCTTCGTTGCGAATTTGACATCGAAGGCTTCGGCAAAATTTTGACCGAGGAAATGAGACGTTCCAGCTTGAAGCGATTTACCATCCTGCATCATTGCCTCGATACAGTAAGTTTCGATAGCACCTGGAAAGCGTTCTCCCTCCGACTTTCTTCCTTTGATCACTGGTAGCGCCATAAAGCTCTCAGCGAAGTCTGCATACACATTAAGCATTTGCTCAGTTTCCCGGATTGCTTCGTCTGATGTTGCATGTGCAGTGTGACCTTCCTGCCAGAGAAACTCCGATGTTCGCAGGAAGAGACGAGTCCTCATTTCCCAACGAACAACGTTCGCCCATTGATTAATCAATAAGGGCAGATCACGATAGGATTGGATCCATTTTTTATACGTATTCCAAATGATGGCCTCGCTTGTCGGCCGAACGACGAGCTCTTCCTCAAGCTTAGCCTCCGGGTCTACAATCAGCTTTCCAGCGCTCTGAGGGTCTGATTTAAGCCTGTAATGAGTCACAATGGCACACTCCTTGGCAAAGCCTTCCGCATTCTTCTCCTCTGCTTCAAACATGCTCTTAGGCACAAAGACGGGGAAGTAAGCATTTACGTGACCAGTATTCTTGAACATGGTATCCAAAGCCTGCTGCATCTTCTCCCAAATGCTGTATCCGTATGGTTTTATGACCATGCATCCGCGAACATCCGAGTGCTCCGCGAGGTCGGCCTTCTTAACAAGTTCATTGTACCACGAAGAATAATCTTCACTCCTTGTCGGTATTTCTTTCCCCATGCCTTGGTATAATTATTGAGCTATTTTTCAACAGAGCGCAAATATAGATTTACTAGGAACAAATACTGAGTAAATTTTGTAGCTTTATCAACACTTTTAAAACGTTTCCACGTTTCATTAAATAGATGGGTAAAATTCTTAAATATATGAAAAGCAAGGCGGCATTATTAGGCTTAGTTTCATTGCTGTTTTCTTTTGCTTCGATAGCTCAAGAGATAGAGAATGATGATATGTATTTCAACTCGAAGGACCGCGCGAAGCTGAATGAAGCGAGAGCTAAGCAAGCGTCTTTAACGGCCAGCATAAAAAAGACCAGGAAGGAAGTGGTGCAGGAAGAAGAGATTGCCAACCCTACTGATAGTTATTCGGCCCGCAATGTAAATCCCGAGTACGAAGCACGAACAAACTCGGAGTCAGCGCAAGCTGACAATGCCGATTATTTTGTTAACAACTACCAGTATAACAATGCCGCCAGGTACAATAACTGGAATAACAATTTTAACAGATGGTACTCCAGTCCATGGTATGGGGGCAACTACTATGATCCGTTCATCTCCTCATGGAATAGCCCTTACTATGGTAGTTATTACGACTCATGGGGCAGCCCATGGCGGAATCCATATTTCAGGTCAGGTTGGTCAAGTTCCTTCAGCTTTCACTGGGGCAATTCATGGAACTATGGCTGGGGCATGAACTTCGGATATGGAAACTATTATAACCCATATAACGCGTGGGCATGGTCTCCTTACTATGGCTATGGCTATTCATCCTGGTGGGGTCCATCGTATGGAGGATATGGCGGATGGGGATATCCCAACGTGATCATCGTAGAGTCAGGTAACAAATATGGACCCGCATATGGCAAGCGTGGTTCTCGCAGCAGTGAGGTAAGCAGAGATTACGTTAACCGCAGTGGACGCAGTTCCAACAGAAATGTGTCAACTCCTGATAACAGTAGCAGACCCATTACAGGTGGACGGGTAGGAACAACAACATCGCGTCAGCCGGAATATTATAACCGCAGCTGGAGAAGTCAATCTCAGAATTCGTCGTCTTACGATAATAGTTACCGCGATAACTCCAATTCAAGTCCGAGCAGGTCTTCGTGGGAAAACAATAGCCGTAATTCATGGAGGGACTCTAATTCCGGTGGTTCCAGCTCAAGAAGCTACGATACAGGTCGTAGTAGCACAGGCGGCTCATCGGGAGGCAGCGGCGGCGGATCCAGCAGTTCCGGTTCCAGGTCTTCAGGTCGCGGCCACTAAGTAGCAGTAGCACTCTTTAAAATGAAATTAAAATGAAGAAAATACTCTTCACAGTTACCCTCATGTCTTTAGGGATCGGGGCTATTGCCCAGGATTTTGTTGACAATGCGCTTCTGTTCAGTAGAACCAGGCCTACTGGTAGCGCGCGAATTCAGGCATTGGGCGGAACGCAAGTATCTCTTGGTGGAGACTACAGTTCTGCGTTTTCGAACCCTGCAGGTCTCGGTATGTATAACCGCTCTGAATTTACAATCAGTCCCGGTCTTACGATGAGTGATATATCGTCAACATATCAGGGTAATAAGACCAGTGGGTCGAAATCCATGCTGACCATACCCGGACTGAGTTTCGTGTATCATCATGAATCAGGACAACAAAGCGGCTTCCTGGGTGGTAGCTTTGGCCTTTCGGTTACACGTACCAATGATTTCAATCGGGAATTCAGATATCGCGGAACAAATAGTGACAATTCAATCATAGATTATTTTATTGATGATGCTTACGGCGTCAATCCTGAAACGTTCCTGTGGCGGCAGAACGAAGATCCTGGTGTCAATTTCAGGTCACTAACTGCGATGGCCTACAACAATTTCCTCATCGAGGATTATCAGGAAAATGGCAGGTATATGTACCGATCTGTATTAAGTCCTCTTCCTGAAGAACCGGGCTTTCCTGCTGAGATCAGAACCATTGACCAGGAAGAGGTAGGCACCTCAAAGGGTTCGCAGTACCAATGGAACATTTCTTATGGTGCGAACTTTAACGACAACTTATTTGTCGGAGCAACTCTCGGCATAACGTCCATCCGATACAAGATATCCCAGATCTTCCGCGAATCGAACTTCAGGTACAGTGAAGATCCTGACTACCAACCCATCGATAACTTCGAAACAAATGAGAACTACGATATCCGTGGGAATGGTGTAAACTTTACTATTGGTGCTATTTACAGGCCACTGGATTTTCTGCAGATAGGCGCCTCGTTAGTTACTCCCACGTTCTATGGAATGGATGATACCTATGGCGGACGGATCACCAGCCTATGGAACTACTACGATGACCCGGATAATCCAAGTTTTCCAGAGCAACCCGATGTGACGGAGTATTTTGATGACATCCCTTTGATTTCCGAGTACAACATTATAACTCCAATGCGGATAACAACGGGAGCTACCTTTATCTCGAAATTTGGATTTATCTCAGCTGATGTTGAGTTCGTCAATTATTCAAAAGCAAAATATGACTCGGATATCGCAGGCGATTTCAATTTCGAAAATGACGATATCAAATCCGCTTACAAGTCCGTAGTAAATTATAGAGTTGGGGCTGAATACCGTCATGACATCTTCCGGGTAAGAGCAGGTTATAATTACATGACAGACCCTCATAGGAACACCGGTGGATTAGATCGCAGCATAAAATCGATTAGCGGTGGACTCGGAGTAAAAATGGATCGTTTCTTCGCTGATCTAGGTGCCGTTTTCAGTTCGACTGAAGGAAGCAGGTCACCCTATTTCTCCAGCATCGGACCAGACCCTGTAGCGCTGCAGAAACTAAAAAACGCGAGTTACATTCTTACGCTGGGCTTTACTTTCTAAGCTTAATTGCGCGCAGGACGCTCTCTAGCGAAGTGTCTTCAAGAATGATGTGAGCCTTTCGATATACTGGCAATCTGGCGTTTCTCAAGGATGCAATTTTTTTCATTCGCTCCTCTTCACCTGCACTATCCAATAGTGGTCTATCCGTTGCTGCTGCCAGTCGGTAATGTAAAACTTCGAGAGGCACATCAAGAAAAATGCTTAGGCCAGAATCATTAATCACCTGCATACCATCGAAAAAACATGGAGCGCCGCCGCCTGTACCCATGACGAAATCCTTTTGTGAGCCTGCCCACTCACGCAGTAATTCCGACTCAACTTTTCGGAATTGATCTTCACCCATCTGAGCAAAAATTTCACGGACAGATCTTTTCTCCTGCGCTTCGATTTCCCAATCAAGATCTACGAAAGGGAGATCCAATTCTGCAGCCAATTGCTTTCCCAAGGTTGTTTTGCCCGAACCAGCCAGGCCCACAAGGAAAATTTTCATAGTGAACGCGTTATTCAGTGGCAGCCAAAAGCACATCTTCGGCAGTCGGTGTATCGTTGTGATGCCACATGCCTTTAACCGTACCGTTGACCCATAGCGTTATACCGGGGTTGGACCGTATGATCGTTTTTAAAACTGTTGCATCAACGAAATAGTAGGGTATTGGAAGCTGATTTTCATGCCTGAACGCTTCAAACTGATCGGCAGTCGAAGAAGTAAATGCCATCATATCAATCTTTCCATCCAATGCTTTTATCAGTTGCCTGATGTCATCAATATTTTCCGTTGATGCTTTGCTGACATCATATATGATAAATAACAATTTGGTCCCCTCGAAAGTACTTTGCGTCATATCTTCCCCTTCTACGCTCGACACAGCGTAGTCGGTAATATTTGCTTTGGTTTTATCTTCGTTGGTTTGCTTCACACCGACATACTTATACTTCAATGTATCGGTGAGATAAGTATCAGATTGAATATTCTTCCCGTCTTCTTTGTTCAAGAAGGTGTATTGAAAAATTGGTTGTTCAGCAGGCTTCATTTGTTCCGGAATATTGTTACCAATTCGGTAGGCGCGGAAGTCTATAAAAGGTAAATGCAGCACTGCATAAATACCCAGGAACAAGCTGATAACTGTGGTAACACCAACGATCGCATGTCCAGCGTTCTCAGACAGCATTGGCTTTAATCTCTTCCTGTACCAGAACAAATGAAGAATGAGAACTAAAAGAATTACATCCTTTAAGAACGATTCCCATGGAGTAAGTTTGATCGCATCGCCGAAGCAACCACAGTCAGTAACTTTATTGAAGTAGGCTGAGTAGAACGTGAGGAAGGTAAAGAACACGATTAGTGCAAGCAAAACCACCGTCGTAATTTCCATTCGGTAATTGATCAGGACGGCCACACCTAGCACCACTTCAAGTACAATAAGAAACATACCGAGCTCGAGGGCAATGGACCTGAACACAAGAAAGAAAGACCCGAAGTCTTGCCCGAAAACTTCGAAATATTCTTCGAGTTTTATCTCGGTACCGATGGGATCATTTAGTTTGATCAGGCCCGAAAAAATAAACAGCCCTCCTACTATGACTCTGCAAACCTGATCCGTTATCGAATGGAAATTTATTGGCATCTCTAATTTCTAGTTTCTATTTTCATTCCTTCAACTTAATGAGCGCAAAAACAGCGTAGTTGATCATATCCTGATAATTAGCCTTCGTCCCTTCGCTCACGAGAGTCTTTCCATCATTGTCTTCAATTTGTTTCACCCTAAGAAGCTTCATTAATATAATATCTGTTATCGAAGTCACACGCATATCCCGCCATGCCTCACCGTAGTCATGGTTCTTATTTTGGAGAAGATCTGAAGTCTCCTTTACAATCCTGTCGTAGTATGGCTCTAGTTCTTCAAACGACATTTCCAGTTTGGAGGAACCCTTCATTTCCATTTGGATCAAGGCTATGATGCAGTAATTGATGATTCCGATAAATTCATCGCGAATAGGATCATCGACCTTTTGTTTGCCCTTTTCCTGAATGCTTCGAATACGCTGCGCTTTGATAAATATCTGATCCGTTATTGAAGGAAGTCGCAATATGCGCCAGGCGGTGCCGTAGTCTCTTGTCTTTTTTTCGAACAAGGACTTACAGATATTGATAATCTCACTGTACTCTTCCGTGGTTTTTTCGATCAAGGGGAAATAATTTAGCTGGCAAACTTCTTAATTTGGATCACAATTCCATCTACTAACGGTGAAATCTCGGGCTGAAAATAAAGTATTTTGTACAAATGAGACAATGAACATCCGCGGGCGGTTGATTTCGCTGGCAAATCCGAAAATAATGGGCGTACTGAACCTGACGCCTGACAGCTTCTATCAAGGTAGCCGGTTCGATTCAGAAGATGCAGTATTAAAACAAACGGAAAAGATGCTTCATGACGGCGCCACTTTCATTGATGTGGGTGGCTACTCATCCCGCCCCGGAGCAGAAGAAGTTTCGGTAAGTGAAGAAATAAGACGAACCTCGACTGCCATCCGAGTGATTAATAAAAATTTTCCGGAAGCCATAATTTCGATCGACACCTTTCGCTTTGAAGTGGCCGATGCAGCACTCCAGGAAGGCGCTGCAATGATCAACGACATCAGCGGCGGTACATTGGACAACCAAATGTCCAACTTCGTGGCAAGAGTACAGGTACCATACATTCTCATGCACATGCGCGGTAATCCAAAAACGATGAGCGGATTATCGCAATATGAAAATGTCGTGAAAGATGTGACGGATTATTTCCACTCTAAAATTCACCAACTTCATGATTTTGGTGTTAAGGACATCATTATCGATCCCGGATTTGGTTTTGCAAAAACCATTGATCAAAACTTTACCCTGTTACAGTCGCTGGAATATCTTAAGGTTTTGAACAAGATAATGCTGGTCGGAATTTCACGGAAGTCATTGAATTGGAAAACTCTTTCTACAACACCTGATGACGCGCTTAACGGCACGACCTGCCTCAACACAAT
>JAEZBX010000235.1 GCA_023412765.1 Bacteroidota bacterium | reverse complement strand
TTATGAACATGACAAAAAACACACTCAACAGACGTCAATGGATTAAGAATGGCGTTCTCGCTACTGGATCGCTTGCTCTCATTTCGGGTAGCCTTGGGGATGCGTTTGGCAAACCCACCACAACCTTGTCAAAATATGTCAGCACTACCGAAACAATGTCGGCTGAAATGATCCGCCGGCAAACTATGGTAGATCTCAAAGCACGACTTTCCGCAAATGAAAATCCTTTTGGTCCATCAGCTAAAGCTAAAAAGGCGATTATGGAAGCGATAGATAAAAGTTATCAGTATCCAATGCGGAGCTTGCAGACGTTGACTGAAAAAATTGCTGCATACGAGGAGCTGAAGGTGGAAAATGTTATGCTGGGCGCAGGTTCAGGTCCGCTTCTCCAGGCTGCTGTTGCATACTTTGGAAAGAAGGGAGGCAACCTCATTAGTGGAGATCCCACCTACGGAAACATTCCAAATGACATGACAGAATATTTCAATACCGAGTGGAAGCAGGTACCGCTCACCGCAGACTACAAGCTAGATCTCAAAGCGATGGAAAAAGCCATCGATGATAAAACAGTGCTCATGTATGTTTGTAATCCAAACAATCCCACAGGAACTACTGTAGACGCTGCGGAATTGAAAGGTTTTTGTGAACGGGTTTCAAAGAAAGTTCCTGTCTTCGTCGACGAAGCATACATCGATTACATGGCCAATCCAAAGGAAGCATCAGTTATGGAATGTGTTCGTAAAGGACATAACGTGATGGTTGCACGCACCTTTTCAAAGTTGTACGGATTTGCAGGACTAAGGGTCGGTTATATGGTTGCCCAGACGCCGATGCTGGAAGCGATGAAACCGTACTCAAAGGGTGGGCGGTCGATTTCAGCAACGTCGGGGAGTGCGGCGTTGGCCACTTACCAGGATTCGGAGTTTTTGCAGGATGCTTTAAAAAAGACGAATGAATCAAAAGAGTATTTATATAAAATACTTCGCAAGCAGGGCTACGATTATATTCCTTCTGATACAAACTTTGTTTTGTTTCCCATCAAAACCGATGGAAAAAAATTTGTTGAAGAGATGATGGCTCGCGGAGTAAGTGTGCGCTTTTGGAAATTCAACGATAAGAATTGGTGCCGGGTCAGTATTGGATTGATGGATGAGATGAAAGCCTTTGAAGAAGCCTTTCTTCAAATCGCATAGATAATATACACAATCAGAAACCCTGAAAGGTTGGCAGTGTGCAAGGCGTATGGCTTCAAGCCCGCGTCCTTGGCACTGCTATGCAAAAAAAATCAAATAGCAACCTGAAATTTTTTTAACATACATGAATTCAGCAGTTATAAAAACGTTATCTCTATTCCTGATGATAGTGATAGGCTTTCTGCTCCGAAACAAAATAAAAAGCAAGGAACAAAAGGACGGTATAAAAACAATTATCTTAAGTCTTGCTTTACCAGCTACTATATTCATAGCCCTCCTCAAAATTGAATTTGAGCCTACGATGGTTCTCATTCCAATTCTTGTCCTGGGATTTAACCTGATTCTTTTCTTACTCGTGGATAAACTTCCTATCCAATCGTTGTTTGATACTCCTGCATCGCAATCCCGTGCCGCGACTTTATTAATACCGTCACTGGCACCCGGACTTTCCTGTTTTCCATTTATACTGGAATATAGTGGCGAATTACCATTCGCAATGGCAGCGCTTGGCGATATCGGAAACAAGGTATTTGTGCTGATAATTGCTTACTTGATTGCCATGAAATGGTATTTTAAGAGTCGCGCGACGCAAGTCGGTTCGGAAAAGTCAAAACTGAAAGACCTTTTAAAAGCCTTGGTTGAAGAACCCGTAAACATGGTTATCGTTACGGCCATAATAATGCTCGCACTGGGATTGAATTTTGAATCGCTTCCCACGTTTATTACGATGAATGTTGATCGACTCAGCCTGATGATGACGCCGCTTGTTTTGCTTTTCATCGGCATATCAATGAAACTAACTCGTCAACAAGCAACTGTAATACTGTCATTTCTGTTTTTTAGGTCGGGTATTGCGTTCTTATTGAGCAGCATATTAATTGTACTCCTCCCGCCGCAGAACCTGGCCATAACCCTGCTCATCGTTGTATTTCCGCAAAGCGCCTGCAGCTTTTGGCCATTTGCGCATATGGCAGTCGTTAACGAACTGGAGAATAGAGACGGTGTGCAAGCAAAGAACAGGGTGTTTGATCTTGAATTTGCTATGAACATTCTGGCATGTTCACTGCCGTTTTCAGTTCTTATAATCCTGATTATCTATTCGTCGGGGGCCTTCTTTACAGAAGCGACAAATACTTTTATTTTCGCTGGCCTGGGCCTGACACTTGCGGTTATCCCTGTATTCGCGAAAACCCGATTGATCAAAACCTATAGGACGAAGTTTAAAGAAGTCCTTCGCGGTATTTGAATCCAGACATAAAAAAAAGAACCACTTGGAGTAGTTCTTTTTGACTTCGGCATTCTAAAATGCGCGTTACTAGTTATCAATCAACTTTACGTTGACTGCATTCATACCTTTTCTTCCACGTTCTTCGTCGTATTCAACTTGATCGTTTTCACGAATCTCGTCGATGAGTCCAGAAGAATGGACAAAGATGTCTGTGTTCGAATTGTTGGGTTTAATGAATCCAAAACCTTTGGTTTCATTAAAGAATTTTACTGTTCCTTCCATTATTATTTAAATTAAAAAAAACTTATCAAAAGCCCCTGGCAACCTAATGCCAAATGGCTGCCATAGACTTCCATAACCGTTGAATACGAAACAACTATTAAAGAGGAATATTAATTAAGGGGTGTTCCTAACAAAATCTGGGGGAGGTGTTGAAGGGCACGTGTCTTAAATGCGCTGCAAGATAGATCAAATTATCGACAACGTAGTCAATATTGGAAAATTAATTATTTAATTATCCTAAATATGATCTCAGTGCCCTGCTGCGCGATGCGTGCTTCAATCTCTTCGTAGCCTTTTCTTTAATTTGCCTGACGCGCTCGCGGGTTATATCAAATTTCTCTCCGATTTCCTCCAATGTTAATGCGTCCATGCCCTTCAATCCATAATAGTAGCAAATCACATCTGATTCCCTGGAAGTAAGAGTTGCCAACGCGCGTGAGACTTCCCCTTTGAGAGAATCATTTAGGAGGTTGGTTTCAGGTGTGGTATCTGCGTCGTTGGTTAATGTATCAAGAAGACTGTTTTCCTCTCCCTGCACAAACGGAGCATCAAGTGATGAATGTCGGCCGGAAATCTTATACGTAAGCATTACTTCTTCCTCCGTTACCCCAAGATTCTCGCTGAGTTCCTCATAGGAGGGGTCGCGCTGATATTTTTGTTCCAGTTCAGAAAAAGTTCTTGACAATTTGTTCAAGGAGCTTACACGATTAAGCGGTAGTCTTACAATTCTCGATTGTTCAGCCAGTGCTTGTAGAATAGACTGTCGAATCCACCATACGGCATACGAGA
>JAEZBX010000231.1 GCA_023412765.1 Bacteroidota bacterium | reverse complement strand
CCAGGCCAAAGCTAAAATTAGGTTGCAATCCAAAAGCTGGAAGAATGGTCGTGCTACTCCTCAAGCCATACAGTTCTCTTAACCTGACAAAGTAGGATTAACTAATGCCGCACAATCTCCTGTTCAAATTCCTCGAGAGTCTTTCCTTTCGTCTCAGGAATATATTTAAGAAGAATAAGAAAGTATATAAAGCAAACGGCGGAGAAGAGGAAGAAAGTCTGAGATGCATCAAGCGCGTCGATAAGGACCGGAAATCCATACGCTAGCCCGAAACATGCAACCCACAACATAGTCGTTGCAACCGAAATCGCAATGCCTCTAACCTTGGATGGAAAGATTTCCGAAATCAAAACCCAGGTGACAGGCGCAAGTGTTGTGGCGTATGTCGCAATAAATATTAAGACTAAAATCGTAAGCGCATAGCCACCGTAAAAATCGAAAGCAAAACAAAGCCCTATCAAAAGTAGCCATACCGACATTAGCAGCGAGCCGCTGAGCATCATCTTTTTTCTTCCCCATTGATCAACCAGGCGCATTGCCACAATTGTAAATATGAGGTTAATGGCACCAATCATGATCTGCTGAAAAAGCTGATCTTCCACATTCATTCCCGCGCGTTCAAAAATAATTGGAGCATAAAAGAAGACTGCATTCGCTCCTGATATCTGTTGAAAGACCGCAATGGCAATACCAAGCATCACCAGGAATATTACTCCAGGTTTAATGAGGTCACCTAACTTTCCCTGAACAGTTTTTTGAATTACTGCATTCATTTTTGTCACCTCAACATCCACATCAGCGTTCCTTGAAATCTTTCTTAGTACTGCCTTAGCTTTAGAAATATCGCCCTTCGTCAACAACCAGCGCGGACTTTCCGGGACAAAAAAAACGCAAATAAAGAAAAGAGCGGCGGGAATAGATCCCGACGTAAACATCCAACGCCAGTTATCTTCCAAATCTGCAAGTACATAATTGGAGAAATATGCGAGCAGAATTCCAGTTACAATAGTTAGCTGGTTAATTGAAACCATTCTGCCTCTAATCTCGGCAGGACTAACTTCGGCGATATACAGCGGCGAAAGCATGGAAGCTGCACCAACACCAATACCCGCGACAATTCTCCAAAAGATCAGCATCGAGTGGCTTGATGCCCATCCCATAAGTACGGACGATATCATAAAAATTAAAGCTGCAATAATGAGGGGAATTCTTCTACCGTACTTATCAGTAAAATAGCCCGTAAACATAGTACCTATAATACAACCGAGATACAATGAGCTACCTGTCCATCCGAGCTCTGCTGCGTCCAACTGGTAGTGGGGTTGAATAAAGGGGATCGTACCGGAAAATATCGCAATATCAAAACCGAATAAAAGCCCGCCTAAGGCAGCCACGCCGCTGATCAGAAATACGTACGTGTTTTTTTTCATCAAATCCGGTCAATACAAATGTGATTTTAAATTCTATTTGTTAAATGGAGAATTATATGAAAAAGCTGGACATTCTTATGATAAAAGATACTCAGTGCTTCTTATTCCGATACTCCAGCGGGGAAATTCCCATGATCTTGGTGAACATGCGGGAGAAGTAATACGGATCTTCTATCCCCAACTTGCCTGCAATTTCATTGATTCGAAGTGTTGTGAATTGAAGATACTGACAGGCGTGCTGAATTTTCAAATGATTAAAGTAAACTACGGGAGAGTATCCGGTCTTCTTGCGAAATATATTGGAGTAGTGTGAGACTGAAAGATTGACTGATGAAGCAATCGCCTCAAGGCTTAAGGGAGCCATCAGGTTGTTCTGCATATACTCTATCGATATGTCCACGGCATCCTTTTCAATGGTGTGATGTGAAGAAGCGAACTTTTCAGCATATGTTAATGATATGAGAAAATAAGTAAATGTGGCACTAGTGTACAACAAATTGTCCAGACTATATCCAGACTCGAGATTTCGATAAATAGAATCAAAGATCTTTATTCGCTCTTCGAGGAAAACAGTGTAGGTCGTAAAGTTTTTGTATTGCTTCGATAACAGAGATGTGAAGTAAGCTGACTGAATCCCCTTAAAGTGTGCCCAGTATATTGTCCACGGATTATTTTCATCCGCGCCATATTTATGTGGCATATCTGCAGGAATAATTAGAAACTCATTTGGATTGATGGTGAATTTGCCCGCGGGTAATTCCAACCAACCTTTACCTTCCGTACAATAGATAAGAATGTTTTGTGAGATCCCATTAAGTCTCTCACGGTAATGATACTGCGCACGCGGGTAAAAACCGATGTCTGTGATGTACATCGAATTAATTGCCGGCGTATACGCACAAACTTCTCTAATCTTTTTTGGTAAAACGATGGCGCGCTGCCCTGCAAAGCCTTCGCGTTTACGAATGACCTTATCGCTCTCTTCCAGTTCCTTCATAACATAATATTGTCCATCAAAACCAATATTAAGTCCATTACTCTTCAACTCCAAAGCTAATAAGTTTACAAAAATAAACGTTTGAAATGGGAATGGATCTCGATGTCAAGCTCTGGGAGCAAAACGTAATCATTCCGACCTATGGTACCGGTAAAAAGGAAAAAAATCCAATGTTCCTTGAAAAACGGATCTATCAGGGGAGCAGCGGCGCCGTGTATCCCTACCCTGTCATTGAAAAAATTCTAGATGAAAAAAAAGATGAAACATACACAGCACTTTTTCTAGAAAACCAGTACCTCAGGATCATGATTCTGCCGCAGCTTGGTGGTCGCGTGCATATGGCATATGATAAAATCAAACAGCGGCACTTTATTTATTATAACCAGGTCATCAAGCCAGCCCTCGTCGGACTCACAGGACCCTGGATTTCGGGAGGAATTGAGTTTAACTGGCCTCAACATCATCGTCCAAGCACATTTGACGCTATTGACTATTCAACCCAGGAAAACTCCGACGGAAGTAAAACGGTATGGGTAAGCGAAATTGAAAGGATGAATGGTACCAAGGGAATGGCAGGATTCACCCTGTATCCTGACAAAGCATACCTCGAAGTGAATGTGAAGTTGTTCAACAGGACCCCATTTCCGCAGACTTTTTTGTGGTGGGCCAATCCTGCTGTAAAGGTCAATGATCATTACCAATCGATTTTTCCTCCCGATGTACACGCGGTTTTTGATCACGGAAAGAGGGATGTATCGGAATTCCCAATTGCAAAGGGTACTTACTACAAAGTAGATTACTCACGCGGTGTAGATATATCACGTTATAAAAATATTCCTGTTCCTACATCATACATGGCTGCCCGATCCGATTATGATTTTATCGGTGGCTACGAACACGATACAAATGCGGGTATGCTACACGTAGCAGATCATCATATTTCCCCTGGAAAAAAACAATGGACCTGGGGAAATGGCGAATTTGGGCATGCATGGGACAGAAACCTCACCGATGATGATGGTCCCTATGTTGAACTGATGGTCGGAGTTTTTACAGACAATCAACCCGACTTTTCCTGGATTTCCCCATACGAAGAACGAAGCTTTAGCCAATACTTCATGCCTTACAGCGAGGTGGGTGTTGTAAAGAATGCGACAAAGGAGGCTATGGTAAACATGGAGATCATGGGCAAAGAGGTGTCGGTAAAACTGTATGCAACGGCTGTGTACAAAGATGCTACGGTACGGCTAACATATGAAGGGAAAACGATATGGGAAGAAAAAATTACGATAGCGCCAGCGTTGCCGTACAAACATGTGCAACAACATTCCGGAGCTCTTGAGCATTATGCGGTTGAGCTAAAAGATGATGCAGGGAGAGTTCTTGTTGCATATCAACCTGAGATTGGTCCCGTCGAAAGCATCCCACCTCCTGCTAATGCACCGTTGCCACCGAAGGAAATCTCCAGCATAGAAGAGCTATACCTCACCGGTCTTCACATTGAGCAGTACCGTCATGCGACTTTCCAGGCAACTGATTATTATCGTGAAGCGCTGAACCGCGAGCCCGATGACGCGAGAACAAATACCGCAATGGGGCTGTGGCTTCTAAGGCGAGGCCAGTTCGAAAGAGCCGAGGATCATTTTAATCGTGCCGTCAAACGACTAACGGAACGTAATCCCAATCCATATGATTGTGAACCCTACTATCATTTAGGAATTGCCTTAATAATGCAGGGGAAAAAGGAACTTGCATACGATGTCCTATTTCGATGCACCTGGAATGCACCATGGCAAGATGCAGCATACCTACAATTAGCACGACTTGCATCATGTAAGGGAGATTACAATTCTGCATTGGAATTCGTCAATCGAGCCCTTGTTCGGAATCAAAACAATCAAACAACAAGACACCTGAAGTGTTGCCTTTTAAGAAGCCTTGGTTTACTCGCAGAAGCCTTGAGTTTAGCGAAAGAATCCGTTACGGTTGATCCATTTAGCATGGGGTGTCACTATGAAATATTTCAGATTCAGGCTGCGCAGGATTTGCATGAGCAAGCGGAAGATACTATCGTGAACATTAAGCGTACCATGCGCGGCAACGTTCACCACTATGTTGAGTATGCGTTTGACTACTTTCATTGCGGTTTTTACACGGAAGCAATAGAATTCCTTTGGCTTGCCATTGGCAATCCTGATGACACATATCCCATGTTATACTATTACCTGGGGTATTTTGCACACAAGCTTGGCGACGCGGAACAAGCGCGTGAACTGTGTACTAAAGCATCAAAGATGAAACCGGACTATTGCTTTCCCAACAGAATTGAAGATGTAAACGTACTGCAATTCGCCACATCCGCTAATCGGGATGCAAAAGCACATTTTTACCTGGGCAACTACTGGTACGCAAACCGGCAGCATGAAGACGCAATCACAGAGTGGGAAAATTCAGCTTCACTAGACCACCATTTCCCAACAGTACATCGCAATCTGGCGCTTGCATACCATAATAAACGCAGCGAATCCAAGATGGCGTTGGAAGCATTGGAACGTGCATTTGCGTTGGATCCATTAGATGCAAGAGTTTTGATGGAACTCGATCAATTACATAAAAGGTTCAATACATCTCCTACTCAACGACTTCGCCTGCTCGAAGATAATTTATCGCTCACAGAGGAGCGCGACGATCTCTATCTGGAAAGAATAACACTCTGCAACCTGACAGATCAATTTGATAAAGCAAAAGATCTGCTTTCAAAACGAAACTTTCATCCCTGGGAAGGCGGTGAAGGCAAAGTGACAGGTCAGCATGTAATTTGCCATGTAGAGCTTGCAAAGAAGTATTTTTTTGAAGGAAATTTTCATGGCGCTTTAGAAGCCCTTTCGCAGGCTGAACATTACCCCTTAAACCTAGGTGAAGGTAAATTACATGGCACCCGCGAAAACGACATCTTTTATTTAAGGGGATGCATTTACGAACGCATGGGGCAACATGATCAGGCAACGGAATGGTTTACGTTAAGTTCGAAAGGCGAAACAGAGCCGGGACAAGCACTTTTTTACAACGATCCACAGCCTGACAAACTCTTTTATATAGGCCTGGCGTTACAAAAGCTGGGAGATGATAAAAGAGCGTTTGCTCTCTTTGGCAAGCTTATACAATATGGGGCAGATCATCTCAACGACAAGGTAGTGATCGACTATTTTGCAGTGTCGCTACCCGATCTTTTGATTTTTGAACAAGATTTGTCAGTAAGAAACCAGATTCACTGCCATTATATGATGGGCCTCGGTTATCTCGGCCTTTGTGAAAATAAAAAAGCGCAAGAGCAGTTTAATCATGTGTTAGAGCTCGACATTAATCACCAGGGCGCGTTGATTCACAAAAAGTTTATCAAAGGTCCTTTCGGTGTAGAAAAGAAGGATCGGTCCCAATTTGTCAACGATGAATTGAAACATAAGTAATAGTAAGATGAAATACTCTATCCAAGTAACCGTACTTGCAGCCGCAGTTCCACTAATCATATTGGCGCTGAGATTTTCCGAAAGCAATGAAGCACCGACAATTTCACTCGAAGGTAAATGGAACCTGAGTCTGGACCGGAATGATAAGGGTATTTCAGAGAGGTGGTATACAAAAAAATTAGACGGTGTAATTTCGCTACCTGGCTCACTTGCCGAAAATAACTACGGCGACGAGCCAAGCCTTGCAACGCCATGGGTAGGCAACATATTCGATAGTACCTGGTTTAAAGATCCACAAATGGCAAAATATCGGACACCTGAAAATTTCAAGCCTCCGATGTGGCTAACGCCTTCAAAGTATTATCGAGGTGTCGCATGGTATCAAAAAGAAGTGGACATTCCTGCTGAATGGAATGGAAAAACGATCGAACTTTTCCTGGAACGATGCCACTGGGAAACACAGGTTTGGGTGGATGACAAGCATGTGGGCATGCGGAATTCTCTGGGGACACCTCATGTCTATGACCTTAGTAGTCAATTAAAGCCTGGAAAGCACCGGATTAGTATCCGTGTGAACAACGATGTCGTGATCGATGTAGGTGTAAACTCTCATAGCATCAGCGACCATACGCAATCTAACTGGAACGGCATTATTGGTAAAATGGAGTTACGTGCCTTATCTACCGTTAGAATAACATCCATGAGGATCTCACCAAATATCAGCCAGAAACAGGCGGAGGTGAAAATCAATTTTAGCAATACATCAGGTAAAAGCTGGAAAGGAAAATTGGTTTTGTCTGCAACCTCGTCGAACGGAAAAGACTTGCCCGAAATGGTTATAGACCATACAATACGAAGCGCTAACGATAGCGCTACACTCTTCTACAAAGTCGGCGAGGCGATGGAGCTGTGGAGTGAATTCAACCCAGTTACGTATACGCTCACTGCCAAACTGGAAGGTAAAAGGAAGTTCGTTGAGGATATTCAAAAAAGCGTTTTCGGAATGCGCGAATTCGAGGTGGAGGACAATCAAATACGTATTAATGGAAATCCAGTCTTTTTACGCGGCACGCTCGAATGTGCAATATTCCCTCTAACAGGTTACCCTTCAATGGAAAAATCGTATTGGGAAAAGATTTACAAAACGGCAAGAGCGCACGGACTTAACCACATTCGGTTCCATTCCTGGTGTCCGCCAGAGATTGCATTTGTAGTTGCCGATGAAATGGGAATTTACTTGCAGGTGGAATGTGGAAGCTGGGCGAATCAGTCAACTACTATTGGCGATGGAAAACCAGTCGACGCTTTTATATGGCAGGAAAGCAAACGCATTGTTGAAAAGTATGGAAACCATCCTTCATTTTGCATGATGGCTTACGGTAATGAACCTGGTGGAAAGAACCATAAAACGTATTTGGCAAAATTTGTTGACTATTGGAAAAACAAAGACAGCCGGAGAATATATACCAGTGGCGCCGGCTGGCCGATGATTCCTGAAAACGAATATCACAACGATCCCAAGCCAAGAATACAACGATGGGAGGAAGGCCTCAAAAGCATTATCAACGCAGAGCCACCACGCACGAATTACGATTGGTCGAAAATTACAGAACCATACGACCGCGTTGTCGTCAGTCATGAGATCGGACAGTGGTGTGTGTATCCAAACTTTAATGAGATTAAGAAATACACGGGCGTGATGGAACCACGGAACTTTGAATTGTTCAGAGAAACATTGACAGAAAATAAAATGGGGCATCTCGCAGATGACTTTCTGAAAGCGTCAGGAAAGCTTCAAACTTTATGTTATAAGGCAGACATAGAGGCTGCATTAAGGACACCCGGCTTTGGTGGCTTTCAATTGCTCGACCTTCACGATTTTCCAGGTCAGGGTACCGCGCTCGTAGGAGTGCTTGATGCCTTTTGGGACGAGAAAGGGTATGTTACTCCCGAGGAATATAGTCGCTTCAGTTCTGAAACAGTTCCGTTAGCTAGGTTGCCGAAAATGATTTACCGAACAGGGGAAACTTTGGTTGCACAGGTAGAGTTCGCGCACTTCGGAGAGAAACCACTTTCGAATGCAACTGTGTATTGGAAAATACAGAGTACGGAGAAGAACAAAGTGATTGCTACCGGAAAATGGGATAATGTATCGCTAAAGCTAGCTAACAATCAAAAGGTCGGCGACATCAATTATAAATTGGAATCCATCAAAGGACCTTCAAAGTTGAAACTGGTAGTCGGGGTTGAAGGAACTAAGTTCGAGAATGATTGGGAGATCTGGGTTTATCCGTCGGAGCTTGAAGTTTTGCCTAGAGACATCGTTGTAACACGGAAATGGGATGAAAATACGAAGAAAGCATTGGACAGCGGAAAAAAAGTCTTGTTCATATTAGAGGAAAACAGCTTAAAGGCTGAAAATGGTGGCGATGTGGCAGTTGGGTTCTCAAGCATTTTCTGGAATACATCATGGACCAGAGGGCAGGCACCACATACGCTTGGAATCCTCTGTAATCCTGAAAATGAGATCTTCAAGGACTTTCCAACTGAGTTTCATACCAACTGGCAATGGTGGGAATTGATTCATGGTGCTCAGGCCTTAGTACTGGATGATTTAGACCCTTCGCTTGATCCAGCCGTCAGGTTGATCGATACATGGTTCAAGAATAGGCGCCTTGCAATGCTTTTTGAGGCCAACGTTGGCAAGGGAAAACTCATGGTTAGCAGCATGGATCTTCTGAAAGATCAAGACTCCCGGCCTGTAGCGAAACAGTTGTATTCTAGTATTATTAATTACATGCAAGGTGATTCGTTCAGTCCGAAGGTACGGTTAGAACACGGAGATATTGCTGGTTTTTTAAAGTGAATGATTTTTCCGGGATGGGAATAACACGATAGAGGTATAGGGTATAAGGTATAAGGCCGCCAACATTAAAATGCGTAACGCATTAAAGTTAAACATTCTGGCACGATCGGACTCTTCGCTAACGCTGTCCCGTCCCGGTTGACGATAGCTATTCAACCTCTCCCATTTCTATCACAAAGAATTTGCTAAATCGCTCCCTATCACAGATTTTAGCGGCATACTCACCACTTCATTTTCGCTCAAGGCTTATCAGCATCAAGAATTTAAACTTTCAATAAGTATTGAAAGTTTAATAACTTTAGTTATCTTTGTTACAAATCAATCAGAATGAAACTCGCAGAAGCAAAAAACCAGTTTATTGAGGCCTGGGGAACCCTGGGATCCAAGTGGGGGATTAACCGAACAATGGCACAGCTGCACGCGCTCCTTATGGTATCACCTGAGCCCTTGAGCGCCGAGGAAATGATGGAAGAATTAAATATTTCACGCGGGAATGTAAATATGAATATCCGGGATCTGATAGATTGGGGATTAGTGGAAAAGAAACATAAGCCTGGTGATCGAAAGGAATATTTCTGGGCGGAAAAGGACATCTGGAAGATAACAAAGCAAGTTGCTAAGGAAAGGAAGAAAAGAGAACTGGAACCAATCAGCAAGGTGCTTGAACAATTAAGCGATATAGAAGGCGACAAAAAGGATAAGAATGTAAAAGCCTTTGCTGATACAATCAATGGTATTAAGCGTATGGCAACAAATGCCGAAAAAACGCTAGACACAATGGTTAAGGCAGACGAGAATTGGTTCTTTGGAGGAATAATGAAGCTTTTAAGATAATCTGTTTTCCAGAAAATGTTTCGGCATTTGTTAATGTTCTGACTGCGTAACAACATGAAATCACTCGACCATAAACTGATCATCTACGATAGCAATTGCAAAGTATGCTCATCGCTCAAGGATTTTGTACTAAAACTGACATCAATACCTGAGACAAAAATCATGGCATACCGGGATCTCACACCCGGCCTAAGTCAACATGTGGACCCAAACCGGTTCAGGAATGGTATGGCTGTAATGGACCTTACTGGTGAAAGAACAATTTACGGCCCTGAAGGAGTTGCTCATATCTTTTCAAGCCAGTATCGGATTGTCGAATTTTTATTGAGGTTCAAACCGTTTTTCAACCTCTTCGCATTTTTCTATAAAGTTCTTGCTTACAACAGGTATATCATTGCTTCACCCAAGAGTAAGTTTATTTGCGACTGTCTGCCTGACCGCGTAGTAAACTACAGGTTAAGTTACATTGTCATAGCCCTGACGATCTCAATTATACTCACAGGCTTATTCGGTATATCGTTAAAGAATTTTTTTACAGGCCTTACTTCGATAGACGCTGCTGTTCAAATGCTGTTGATGGCAGGATCTGGTTGGGTACTGCAAATAGTAGTTGCTGTAATTATAATGAAAGATAAAGCGCTCGACTACATCGGTCATCTATCCAGTATTATGGTAGTCGGACTCCTGTTACTAGTCCCATGGATGATATTCTACGCGCTGACCGGCATCTTAACGCCATGGGTACCCGTCATCAGCGTAATGTTAAGCAGCATTGTGATGCTATATCTTCACATGAGCCGCGTAAAATATCTTGACCTCTCACAAGGATGGACTGTCGGTTGGTTTTTCTTCCTTCAATCCACTGCTATTTTCTGGATCTATTTCTTCTATTTAAAACCATTGTTATGAGCTTGTTCAAAAGAATTCCAGTCCGTTACAAAGGAGAGTTGCACGATGTGAGACTCGTCAATTTTCTTGTGCCGATGGAGGAGGTTGCCAAGGCTGTGCCTGCAAACATTAAAATAAGGAACTTCAATGGCAAAGCGATGATTTCAATGGTAGATGTGAAACTAAAAAACATGAGACCTGTCGCGCTGCCATTCCTTAAATTCGACTACCGTCATATCGCATTCAGACTTCTCGTTGATGACAGTCAATACAATGACGGCACAAATAAGGGCATCTTTTTCCTCCGATCATTTACAAAGAGTCCGTTGATTGCACTCGGTGGAACGCTAATGACAGATTACAATCTGGAACTGGCGAACATTGAAGAAAATGGGAATGAAGTTATTTTAACTCAGGGAAGCAAGAGAGTAAAATATTGTTTGAATGATTTCAGTTCGAGTCCAAATGTTGAACTGAAGACTACCATTGGTGCCTTAGATCGCGCTTATTCCATCCTTGGCAGCACGGTTAGAATTACCCAGATTCAAAGAGAAAAGTGGCCAATAGAATTTGTGGACTGCAATGGCTTTGAAAACACATTCTTCAAAACCGCAGAGTTTCAGGGTGCCTTTCGCGTGGCTGAAACCATTTACTATGAATGGCTACCGCCGAAAGCTGTAGCGTAATGAAAGTCATTGTGCTTGGTGCGACCGGACAAATCGGTTCAATCATTTACAATGGGTTGCAAGGCAGGCATGAAGTGATTGGTAGTTCCAGAAAGGAAGCTCCCGGCATGATGAAGTTCGATCCCTTTCTCGATGATTGGTCGCATCTCGGAAAGGCAGAAGTCTTGATCAATTGCATTGGACAAATCGAAGCGACGAAGACCAGCAGTTTTGAACACATTCATGTGAAACTCACCAAACTTATTATTCAAAATCGAGAATTGATTGGCGCGCCTGAGATAATACAGATCTCTGCCTTGGGTGCCTCTGAAAATCACCACGTATCATTTCTGAAAACAAAAGGCGTTGCCGACAAACTTTTACTGAGTCATCCTGGAACGATAGTCATACGTCCTTCGATAGTCTGCACGCACCGGACAATGATCATAAAAAAATTTTTAATGCTTTCGAAAATTGGACATACAACATTTGGCCTGGTTCCAATCCCATCAGGTTTTACAAAGACAAAAATACAGCCAGTGATGCCGGAAGACCTTGTAGCACTTGTCGAGAAAGCATGTTCCAACACAACAGATCAGATTATAAACGCCGTGGGACCGGAATCAATTTCTTTTGGAGAATTGATTGAGTTCATGAACAAAACGAGGAATCAATCTATGACTTTGGTTGAATCGCCGAGGACGCTGTTTGATTTCCTCGTCAAGGTTGTTGCTGATCCTATTTTTCCCAAGATAATAAATTGGCAACAGTATCAGTTACTGTTTGAAAATAACATTGCTGACGCAAAATCAACAGAGAATATTCTCGGCAGACCGCTGATCTCAACTAAGGAATTTTTTAAAACCGAATTCGCGAATGCCGCTAATTGAATTGACAACAATGATCAATGCTCCGATAGAACGATGTTTCGATCTCGCGCGCAGCATTGATCTCCACAAATTGTCGACCGCAGGAACGGATGAAGAAGCAATCGCAGGTGTGACGAGCGGTTTAATTGGAGAAGGGCAACGAGTCACCTGGAGAGCAAGACATTTTGGACTTCGCCAGACACTTACTTCAGAAATTACAGAATTCAAATATCCATATCATTTCCGGGACGTAATGGTTCGCGGCGCATTCAAAATAATTAATCATGATCACATTTTTCAGAAGGTCGCATCGCACACGGTCATGACAGACAAATTTTATTTTGAATCCCCCGGTGGAATATTGGGTGTAATTATCAATAAGCTGGTACTTACAAATTATTTAATAAGAATTCTTACCAAGCGAAACGGCATGATTAAGGAAATTGCAGAGGGTGATCGATGGAAAGAAATTATTGATTGATCCTGTTAATTCCGGAAACTACAAACATGTGACAGCAAGAGAAGTAATACATTTCATCGACGAAGCGATAGTGAATATGCTCCCGTTAAGACCATGTCATTAGGATCCTTTGTGAGGTCATTCAATGACATATAGTCTACCGTAGTAATCGAAGGTAACAGCGGTTGGAAAAGTGAGGCCATCGTGAACCAGCTCAATTTGAAACCCAGGCTGAAGCAAAACGTGGGATGACGTAACTTGTCTTTCAGGATTGATTTGAGCTGACCTCCAACCTTTGAGCTCCTCATCCTATAACCGCCGAAGAGCGCGACTGCAAAACACAAAATCAGAAGACGTTTAATAGAACGAGGTATTAGAAATTCGAATCACCTCATGGCAACCTTACCTGTTTAACCAGCCAGCAGACTTTGGTTACTCTATTCTATCCGGAAGGCTGGATATGCCTTTGTATTCAACGCAACATTTCATCAAATAAAAATCGTTCAGAACGCAAAAAAAAAAAGAGTTCACATCTTTGGCGAACTCCTTTCTTTTTAAGCAAATTTGATACTCAACCTAACGACCAAGCTTGACTCCTTATATACATGTTCTACAATTCTCCCCAACGGTCAACAGGATCAATGCCACCAATACCGGCGAGACCACGGTCTCGAACAACTTCAAACCTCAAACCTTAAACCTTTTAAACTTTAAACTTTAAATTAGTAACCTACCGTTCGTCTATCCAATGCGGATACGGGGCCAGTTGCGCACTCACCAAATCGATTTTAGCGACTTGCTCGTCCGTCAACTTCCACCCTATTGATCCAAGGTTTTCTAACAATTGTGCTTCATTACGCGCACCGATCACGATGTTACTAACAGTTCCCTTTTGGAGTAGCCAATTAATGGCGATCTGGGGAATTGTTTTCTCTGTTTCTCCCGCGACTTCATCCAGGGTATCGATTACATCGAAAAGAAATTCATTTGGAACAGTTGGGCCTCCAACATGTCCACCCAACCCTATCCGGCCTTCTTGTGCTGACTGACCTCGACGAATTTTTCCAGTAAGCCGTCCCCATCCCAACGGACTCCATACCATAAGACCCAAACGTTGGTCTTCAATCAATGGCTTAAGCTCCCATTCATAATCACGGCCAATGATCGAGTAGTAACCCTGATAGACTGAATACTTTTGCAACCCCAGCGAATCTGAAGTCGCAAGAGCCTTCATCACCTGCCATGACGCATGATTCGAGACGCCGATGTATCGAACCTTGCCACTTCGCACCAGTTGGTCGAGTGTGTAAAGAGTCTCCTCCACCGGAGTGTCATTGTCGATACCATGAATGAAGTATACGTCGACGTAGTCAGTGCCCAGCCGTTTCAAACTCGCATTGATCTCATGCAAAATGTGGTGGCGCGACGAGCCCCGATCGTTGGGCCCGTCTCCCATTAGGTAATTCACCTTTGTTGCAATAAGGACTTTGTCACGTCGTCCTTGTATAGCCTTCCCAAGTATCTCTTCAGCAGCTCCGAGCGAATACACGTTTGCTGTGTCAAAGAAATTCAATCCATGTTCAAGACTGACATCGACAAGACGTGACGCCTCCTTTACATCAGTCGTTCCCCACTTCTTAAAAAAATCGTTTGTTCCTCCGAAGGTACCAGTGCCCAAACTCAAGACCGGAACCCGTAGTCCGGTGTTGCCAAATAATCTGTACTCCATAGTGATTTTTGTTTTTGTCATCAATTGAGTGCAAAGTTCTTCTGACTCATTGAGACAAATCAGGACAAAGTACAGGAAGGATGGTATTATCTGAAGGTCTTACTTCTTCTTGATACCTTTCGGCTCAGGATGAAAGGTTCTAAGAAAATGGGAATAAGGTATACGGTATAGGTCGCACAGTCGAAAATGACAACGTGACAACCCCGGTGGCTATATGGCTTTCGCGGCCCAATGTATTTGCAGTACTTTCGTCGTGATCGTCGGTCTCCTTCGTGGCCGTCGTGACCTTGCATTTTTTTAAATTTGCCAGCTGGCATCCAGGCATAATAATACGCAAGGTAACAAAGTAGGATTATTCAATACTTAGCAATGTCGGGTGACTTTTCCTTACAGATGTTCGAACCTGAGATGGTGATTTGCCACTATGTCGCTTGTAGAACCGTGCAAAGTATGATGGATCGTCAAAACCCAACAGATATGCAATCTCACTAACATTTTTCAGAGAATGTTTCAGGCACATCGTTGCCTGACGCATAAGTTGTTTTTGCATTAGTCCGCCGGCGGATTCTCCTGTAACACTTTTGACCGTATCATTAAGGTGATTTTGAGAAACACCCAACTGCTCCGCATACTCGGAGACAAGTTTTAGCTTTATCTCCCGACCGGTGCGTATCACGTTGATATCGGCCATGAACAATTCCTGGAATGCCCTAACTAACCGAAATCCTGCCGGCGGCGCATAGCTTAGCCGTGCATTCTGTAAATAAAGATCGCCACGTGCTTTATTGACGATTACGTGTAAGTAACTCCGCAAGGCAGCTGACGATAGTGGATGGTTAGCATTTGCCTCTCTTGCCATCATTTCAAACAATTGTGTATAAATAGCCATTTGGTTGTCTGACAGGTGGAGTATTGATGTGCCTCCCAGCTGAAAAAATGGAAGCTCTGTGAGCAAGGGTTCCCCCGCGATGGCAGCGCCGAAAAATTCTGAAGAAAAAGTACACACATAACCGCTGTTGTCGTGATGTTGTGAACTCCATGCGTTGATCATTTCAGGTCCTGCAAAACCGAGTGTGTTCGGCTTGATAACATGGGTCTCACTTCCAAACGTGTGCAACCCATCTCCTGAAGTGACCAGAAAAATCATATAAAAATCGAGTCGATGAGCCGCGATGCTGTCAGGCCACAAGCAACGATGGGTCAACTCGAAATATCCGTCAGACGTGTCTTGCAAAAAGTTCGACGGATTTTCAGCGTCCTGTCTGACGTAAACTTTTTTGAAACGATCTGGCGAGAGCGTGGGTATTCCCTGATTCTTCATGGTGACAATTGGATTAACGGGAACACGAGCGATGTGCTCCATGAATCCTATAGTAAACGACTGTGAAAGAGAAAGGGTTTCATGCTAAAAATAAATGCAATCGCAGACAACAACTAAATCATGATGACATACTCGCTCACTAAAGGAAGCGAAGCCTCCTTACAATAGGCAAATGGCACATAACGGAAGTTATTAAAAAGAATTCCGGCCGTAACCGGAATTCTCAACCCCTAATCCCTAATCATGGCCCTCAACTTTCACAATCTTATTGTAGACGCCGAGCAACAAAAATGGCGCTGCCCACTGTCCAACAAATAATGCTGTGTGATTTTTTCCCAACAGTTTCAGTGTAAGTGAAGCTGTCATTGCACCAACCGCTGCCCACAAAAATGTATCAGACGGCAATTTTGCAGTTTGTGATTCGATGGCTCTTGCCACTGGTCCTTCCTTTCTCTCAGGATTAATACCTGAAATTTTACTCTTTAATTCCTTCTCCATCGTTGTTTCCATAGTGATAATATTTTATTGTAAAA
>JAEZBX010000177.1 GCA_023412765.1 Bacteroidota bacterium | reverse complement strand
CACGATGAGCCTGTTATAATATCCGATAGAATGCGCCGAACTATGAAATGCGATTGTTACCAGCACTAGTCAATGTCATTAAGACTGTACAACATAGCTTATAACGTCTAGCTAAAAGCAGTTGTGGGTTTAGAAACCGCTTCTCTGTCCACGTTGCAGAATTAAAATTAGGTATTAAAAACCTCATTGCGACCACCGAGCCCCCACAATTGCTTTTAGCTTTTGTTGGCGGCCGGCGGATTTCACTTTACTCGTTTGTTGTTTGCGTAATTAACAGTTTTTTCCAAGGTTCCGGTCTCAGTATAATATTCCCACTTTCCTTCCTTAGTCGCGTTATCCCCGATAATTATCCTTTGTCCCTTCTCTTTTAATTGTCCATTCTGGTATCTGTTGATAACTTCACAAACGAGTCGGATTTGTCCGTTAACGGTGTCCTTTTTACAATCGGTCTCGCCAATATGTGGCATTCCTTTATCTCCTAATATTTTCTCGTCCAAGATATATCCAAACTTGTCAAAGCTGGCAATTGTGTAAAGTTCCTGTCCGTCTTTGGATGTCTGTCGCCATTCCCCAATCTGCTTTACGTCAAAACTTTCTCCAACTCTTTTTACCAAAAGATCACCTGTCCAATGCTGCTTATACCAATTCGCTTTGCCAGAGAAATGTTTTATAAGTGAATCGTTGTTGTTAAGGTACATTTTGTCCTCTTTGGATAGCGAGTTCCTGAAGTACTGCTTCTCTGTCCCACACGATAATGCAAATAGTCCAACGACTAGTATTATGATTGATTTCATTTCTTGCTGTCTCTTTCGCCGCTTGCCGCCAACGGTCAGTATATAAAGCGTATGCGGTTTTGATGGCACATCTCGGTGAGCCGTCGTTGAATAAACCTACTTGCAGAAATGATGATAACAAAATGAACCCGCATATGATTTATATACCCGTGTTAGCGGTTGGCCGTTTTACTACAAACTCCTTTTTAGTCGTCCAGGGTCCTGTCGGCTATCCCAGATTGTTAGAATAAAAATTTGGCTTTCAGTAGCCTCGCATATTATTAAATAGTCTCTCACAATCTTTATTCGCGCATTAGAGTCGTCTGTCCTCTTACCAACCTGAGGGAAATCCCTAATAATCCTTATCGACTCTTTAAATAGCTGATTTAACTTCTTGCTGTATGCGTTCGACTTGTTTCGTCGCCTCCAATATTTTAGAATCTGCTTTCGCTCAGCCTGTGCTCGAAGAGACCAAACTACTTGTCTAGCCATTCGTCAATTTCAGTATTCGCTTGGTCATCCGTCAAAGACTTTCCGTTCTTGATTTGCAGTCGCCCTTCAGAAATTGCGGTCCTTTGCTCTTCTGTCAGTTTGTAAATTTCAATATCCTCTGTCTCTAACTCCAATAGCCTATAGGCTTCCTCAAGCAATTCGCCATTTTCCGTCTTTTTGATTTTCTCAATCAATTTCTTCCTCAATTCTACCGTCGACATAGCGTTATCTCTTTACTTATTACTTCAATTTACTAATTTTCCTCTTCTTCTGAAATCGCACTATCCGCGCAAAACGGCTTACCGCTAACGTGTGTGTATGCCCCGTGCGCCACACCGTCAGATACATACAATCTAGCAATTTTTTGTGTTTCGTTCAATGTGCACGGACTTGGTAAAAACCTTGTACGCACACGAGGCCGAACTTGAGTGAGTGATCTGTCCCTGGCTGCAGTGAAGACCTGCGAAATAATTTGGTACCGGAAAACACAAAAATTTGCGGCAAGACTGACAATATGAATTAGTATCTAATGTAGCGCATGGGGCATATACAGTGTTATAAGCTGTGTCTCATTTCATGAATCCGCACGAAAAGACCTTTTCCTTAAAGTTCCCGGTGCGGGCGGCTATGAAAAAAACAGAGCAGCACTCTTGAGCCTGATGAATCCCAGGCGGCGAGGAAAAAGCGGATTACTGAAATGTCTATGAAATGCTGCGCACGATAAATTAGATAAAATATCTGATGGAATGTCCCCGACTATGAATTGGTATTGTTGCCAACAGTAGTCCGTATCATGAAACGCTGCAACATTGCTTATAACGTTTGTGCATAAGCAGTGGCGGGTGTTCGAAGCGCGTCACTGTCCCATGACACCAAACGTATTTTAAAAAACTAAACTACAAATTTACACTGAACCCCGCCATTGATTATGCATTTTGTTGGGTGCTGTGGCTGCTACTCGAATCTCATTTCGTGTCGTCAACAATTATTGGATAAGGGCAACAGTCAATCGTGTCCGTCTTTAATTTTTCTTTCATTTTTTCCTTGTCCCACTTGAAGTTTTCATACCAACCTGCCTCGTACAACAGGTTATAAGCAGAAAGATTAAGTCCAATTTTTGTCAAGTAGTCAAAATTGTCAGTTGCCTCAGCTTCATTGTCCGGTTGTTTAAACTTAATTCTTAAAAGGTTGTAAATAGTGTCGTTTGTTAGTCGGTCGTTAAACGTCACCTTATTCTTGTTTATCAATTCGTCTTTTACTTCTTTAAGAACCGCAAAAACGGTCGTGTCGTTTTGCTCTGCCCTTCGTCTGTTCCAAAATTCTTTATAATATTTTGGCGCTTTGTCCGCTTGAGGATAAGTTAAAATTAAACTGTCAATCAGTGCTGAGCATGGTTTGTTGATATAACTCCAAATCATGCAGGGGTTCGATGTCAGGTCGTAGTCGGAAAATATTTTACCGTAACCGTACTTTTTAAATGTCTCGTGAAGTGTCCGAATGTTTTCAGGTTTTCTAATCCATACGTTCAGACTAAATTTCTCGTCTGAGGGGTCGTAAAAACTAAATTTTTTGTCCGCGTAGAATGAATTGTCAACCGTGTCAGTCGGTGTCCCACATGAAATAAGTATTAAAAGTCCGATGTTAATTAGTTGTCTCATCTGTCCTGCGGCCATTGCACCCAACAATTCAATATACGCAATTGCGTTTATTTTTCTGCAGTATCGGTATTGCTGTTATATCCCTTTTGTAAGTTGAAGTGCTAATCTTCATATTTCCATCAGGGCCTCTATTCTTTCTGCAATCACCTATTTCTCTTCTTGTCCGATTCCAACTGCCGCAGAATATTAAATAGCCGTTGACAAACGTATAGAACCGTTTGTAGGCGTTTGCTATCGGGTTTGAGGTTTGAAGTTTGAGGTTTGAGGTTTGAGGTTTCTGGCTCGCTCTGGCGGTGCACAGATTCGCGTCAGTAGGTGGTTCGTTACGTTCAGGAAGCAAAATTATTTCCCTGCCCTTCGTATCTCTCTATGATAAGCCGCTAACAATTTTTCAGCAGCTCCATGAGCGGAAATCTTTTTTTCGATGAGTAATGTTTCAAGTTTTTTTATTTCCGCTTGAACTCCTTCATTGCTGGAAATATCGGAGTTGAGTAATTCCTTAAAATATATATCAAGCCAATCAATTTTTTGTTGTCGTCTGCGAAGTTGCAATGTTCCATCCTGCATCATCTGATCGCGATATGCACTGATCATATTCCACACTTCTTCTATGCCGGTCTTCGTTCGGGCCGAAGCTGTGATTACTTTCGTCTTCCATCTCGACGATGGCGACTCAGTTAAATGTAGTGCATGCTCTAGGGAAGCTTTGGCCGCGCTCGCCTCCTTTATGTTTTCTCCATCGGCCTTCGTAATCACCACCGCATCCGCTACTTCAGTAATTCCTTTTTTTATTCCCTGCAGTTCATCTCCTGCTCCAGCAAGCATCAACAATAAAAAGAAGTCGGTCAGATTTTTTACCGTTATTTCAGATTGTCCGACACCAACAGTTTCAATTATGATAATATCAAAACCGGCGGCTTCACATAGCAGCACTACATCGTTGGTTTTCTGCGCGACACCACCTAACGTGCTTCCCGACGGGCTGGCACGAATGTAGGCCAGGGGTTGTCTCGACAACTCTTCCATGCGCGTCTTGTCGCCAAGTATGCTTCCCTTGCTAAGCTGACTGCTTGGATCGACGGTTAAGACCGCCAGTTTTTTACCAAGGCTTGTTATATGGGTGCCCAGTACATCGATAAACGAACTTTTACCCACTCCCGGAACTCCGGTAATACCAATACGAAATGCATTACCTGTTGCATGTATGATTTTCTCTAAAAGCTCGGTGCTTATTTTCCAATCATCCTCTAGATTACTTTCGATTATCGTTATAGCCTGGCTTAGCATCATGCGGTCGCCCTGCAAAACACCTTCTGCAATAGAATCGACAGTTGGTCTGGGTTTGATTGAATGCTTCAAGATTCTCGTAATGCTCGGTTAAATTTCTAAATTTACTCAACACTCAGGTGTCAATATGAAAAAATTTTGGATTGATTGCGTTCTGGCAACAGCACTGGTGTTCCTTACGATGTGGGGAATTCTCGGGATGACCAACCTGAATGTGTTTAATGCATTCGACTCCATCGGACAGGCGCTATCAGACATTGAACTTACCGACTACGTTTTTTCCCAACTGCGCGATGAACCTAATGTCGACCAAAATATTGTCCTCGTAAATATTGGTAATCTATCAAGACGGGAGATTGCTGAACAAATTCAGATTGTTAGCAAATACAAACCTAAGCTTATTGGTCTCGATGGTTTTTTTGATTGCAAGACAGGATTGCGGGACACAATAAACTGTCCGCAATTGCGCGATGAATTCGGCAACCTGATGTTAAGCAACGCGATTAAAGAAGCGGGTAACATCGTACTCGTAACAAAGGTCCTTCAGGCTGACACGTTGCTTCCTCCCGACACGTACGATTCGCTGCGACGGTCAGATGATATTTTCCGCGATTACGCTCTTGCAGAAGGTTATGCAAGTTTGGAAACAGATGCTGCTTTTCAGGACGACGTTAAAACGTGCCGCATGTTTAATCCCACCATCAAAGTGAATGGCGTTGATCATTATGCATTCTCTGTGAGGATGGCAATGGCATATGATTCTGCAAAGACAAAAAGATTTCTTGAACGCGGTAATTATTCTGAGGTAATTAACTACCGCGGGAACGTTGTGGACTTTTTCGGGAGCACCAATTATCCTCAAATGTTTTTCACGATTGATGTAAACGATGTCCTGACTGAAAATTTTGACACGGAATTGTTCAGAGACAAGATTGTGATATTCGGGTATCTTGGAAGCTATCTCGGCGATCCTTCATGGGCAGATAAATTTTATACACCCTTAAATAGGAAACTTGCTGGGAAAGCGAATCCTGACATGTTTGGAGTTGTAGTGCATGCCAACATCGTTTCCATGATCCTCAATGAGGACTACGTCAATCATATGGAAGAATGGCAGGAAATCGCTATGGCAATCATTCTCTGCCTTTTGAATGTGGCATTATTTTCGTTAATCAACATTCACTTGCCGTCATGGTATGATGGTATCACAAAGCTTTTGCAGCTCATTCAATTATTGGTGTATACGATTCTTATGGTAATGATTTTCCACTGGTTCACTTTTAAGCTCGACGTCACATTGACGCTTGCGGCGGTTGCACTGGTGGGGGATGTCTATGAGATCTATATGGGTGTGATCAAAAACCTTTATTTTAGGATCAGGGGATGGTTTTCGATTACCCCAAAGGATGATGCTGTATTAACCCCCGCAAATGCTGACGAATCCTGATATAACCTCGAATTGATCAACAAATCATGAAAACTAGCTCGATTGCCCTTTTGGTTTTTTTGTCCGCCTCTGTCGTACAGGCACAAGATTATGCTTTTAAGGTACTGGCAAACAAAGGGATGAACGAGGTAAGGTCGGGAGACGAATGGCATCCCATAAAAACGGGAGCCACCCTGAAAAAAGATGACGAATTAAAGCTGAGCCCCAATTCTTATATGGGCTTAGTGCATGCAACAGGGAAACCCCTTGAGGTGAAGGACCCGGGAAACCATAAAGTATCTGATCTCGAGGCTAAAGTTAAAGGCGGAGGAACGACCGTTTTGACCAAATACACTGACTTCATTCTCAGCAGCAATTCTGCTGAGGCGAAAAAAAACAGGCTTAGCGCCACGGGGGCTGTGGATCGCGGGGAAAACGCATCAATTCAGCTGCTGTTACCGCAAAACCAACACTCAGGGATTTACAATACCGTGGCGATCATCAGCTGGGCAGGGACGGATGTTGCTGGTCCTTATATAGCGATGGTTCGCAACATGTTCGACGATGAATTAGCGCAAATTGAAACGCCGGAAACAAGTATCCAGATTGATTTAACGGATCCCAGATTCGCCAAAGAAAATGCGCTTTTGATCGAGGTGAGATCCAAGAATGATCCTTCCCAGGTTTCAAAACAACATCTTATTAAGAAACTGGCGCCTGCGGAGCAGGAAAATGTAAAAAAATCGCTTGGGGAGATTATGAGCGAAGTTCAGGAGCAAACCGCCCTTAACAAGTTCATTCTTGCAGGTTTCTATGAAGAAAATAACCTCTTTATTGATGCGATTTCCGCCTATGAGGAAGCCATCAAACTAGCTCCAGAAGTAAATTCCTACAAAGAAGCCTACGACGACTTTCTGTTGCGGCACGGCATCAAGAAATAGGCAAAAATATTTCTGTTAAAAAGTGAAGCCCGACAAGGGCTTTCATCGTTTATAGACCTTATATAATTCTCATGGATTATCTTACTTTTGTCTATTAACCCTTCCTGCTAAAACTTTCTTGCAATGACAACACGTAGAATGACCTTCTTCGCTATTATCCTAATTTCTGCACTGTCCGCCCAGGCGCAAGAGTATGCTTTTAAAGTTCTGGTTAACAAGGGACAGAATGAACTGAAATCAGGGAGCACCTGGCAACCTATAAAAGTTGGAGCGAACCTCAAGTCTGCCGACCAACTTAAGATATCTGAAAACTCGTACCTTGGTCTTGTTCACGTCAGCGGGAAAGCCCTTGAATGGAAAAAGGCGGGTAACTATACCGTGATGGAACTCGCCGCGCATGTTGGTGGTGGATCAAGTGTGCTGAATAAATACACTGACTTTATCC
>JAEZBX010000146.1 GCA_023412765.1 Bacteroidota bacterium | reverse complement strand
GTCGAATGCTTGAAGCACAGCTTGCTGAAACCGCTTTATTAAATATTCTGAATTTTGAATCGCTGATTGCAACCAAAGCAGCACGTATGCGGTCCGTTGCAGGAAGGCGGATCCTAAGTGACTTCGGACTTAGAAGAGCCCAGGCCACCGGTGGTTATCATGCCACCCGGGCTGCAATTATCGGAGGATTTAATTCTACCAGCAACGTTAAGGCTGGCCGCGACTTTTCGATACCTGTGGTTGGCACGATGGCTCATTCGTTTGTTCAAAGCTACGACAGTGAGTTGGATGCTTTTCGTGATTTTGCACAGATGAGACCAGAAAAGTGTGTCTTGTTGGTTGATACATACGATACACTTAAGTCGGGAATTCCAAATGCTATTACTGTAGCAAAAGAGATGGCGGAGAGATCCCACCGGTTATCAGGCATTCGGCTTGATAGCGGAGACCTCGCATATCTTTCAAAACAGGCCAGGGCCATGCTCGACGGCGCCGGCCTTACCGACGTCAAGATCACGGTATCCAATCAATTAAATGAGTATGTAATAAAAAGTCTGATGGACCAGCAGGCACCTATTGATGTATTTGGTGTCGGGACAAGCCTGGTAACGGGCCCACCAGACGCCGCACTGGACGGCGTTTACAAACTGGCATATGCCTACGGAAAGCCAAGGATCAAATTGTCGGAGAATTTAAAAAAGATGACCCTGCCCGGAAAAAAGCAAGTGTATCGAGCTGTAAATGGCGAGGGAAACTTTTTCGGCGCCGACGTGATCACTTTTCAGGACGAACACAACCAGAATGTCATGCATCATCCGTTCGAAGTGGATAAATCATTGCATCTCAAAGGCCTGAAGCAGGAGTTGTTATTACACAAAGTGATGGAAGAGGGCAAGATAATAATTGAGCAGCCAGACCTTACCACAATAGCTGCATATTGCCAGGAGCGGATCAATCGCCTGCCTGAAGAATATAAACGATTTGACTATCCGCACCTGTACAAAGTAGGTATAAGCGAAAGGATGCGTGATGAAAGAAATTTTTTGAAGAGCCAATACAAGAAATGACCATGAATGCATTCATCATTGTTGATATTCAAAACGATTTTATACCGGGCGGGCCTTTAGCAGTTCCCGGCGGAAATGAAATTATCCCAATCGTTAACGAGCTCCAGCAATCGTTTAGCCTTGTAGTTGCCACGCAAGACTGGCATCCGAAGGGTCATAAAAGTTTTGCCAGTAGTCATCCCGGAAAAAATACGTTTGAGAAAATATCCCTTCACGGACTTGACCAGGTGCTCTGGCCAGATCACTGTATACAAGGAACCGATGGCGCAGAATTCCACAAAGATCTTGACCTAACCAGGGTTGAAGCAATCTTCCGAAAAGGCATGGATCCAGACATCGATAGTTACAGCGGATTCTATGACAATGGATATCGGAAGACGACAGGACTAGCCGGATATCTGCGCGAACGAAAAGTTAGAAAAGTTTATGTCGCCGGCCTGGCTTCGGATTATTGTGTGTTTTACACGGCCAAGGATGCCATAAAAGAAAACTTTGAAACATATATAATCGAAGATGCCTCGCGACCCATAGGTGTTGATGGTTTTGAACGGGCGAAAGATGAAATCTTAGCTTCAGGTGGTCAAATAATTAGTACAAAAGATTTTCACCGACACTTGTAGACACAATTAAATTTCTTTCAGAAAGTCGTTTTTCTATTCAATAACGGGGTTTTGGATTGGGCCTTAGACTAGTCCCAAATCACCCTATGATAAAAATCCTCATTATGCCAAACAAAAGTCATTGAAAGCCCGTTGTGAGATGGATTATGTTTGTAGAGTCATTAACAAAAAAACCATCTTATATGCATAACGAGACCGATGTTCAAAAACAAGTGATGGGTAACGATGCCTCTGCTGATTTTGCGAAAAAGGATTCGGAGCAAGTTGTAAGTGTAATTCCCGGAATTAATCGGTTAATGCATGATTTGCGTGTCGGTCATTCATCGGGTAGCCGTATAGGTGTTCAGATCGATTGGGCAAAAGGCAGAATGGCCGTTTCCTACTAAAAACTAATTTTCTTTATAGTTGGCTAAATATGATCGGGATTATTCCTGATCATATTTTTTTTTAACTCTGTCTTTCTTTTTCTACATGCCCTATTTAAGGTAGGTTTTCATGAGCGCAACGACTGCATCTTCGCCTTTAACTGCGTAAGACGGCCGGGGAAACTTATCATTGAAAATTTTAAGCGTTTCTTCACTTTCTACCGTCACAAAGTCCTCATTTATCTTCCCTTCTGTGTCATATATTTCAGGGAGAGATAAATTGAGATGCCGCGCAAGAAAAGGATAAGCAGCCTTTCGTTTATTGATGCCATAGTCATGTCCTTCAGTAGCCAGGTGGACATTTTCTACGTTACCTTCCTTCTGGAAAAGTTTATAAACGTTTTTAATATAAGGAAACTCAACATCCGGTGTATTCTTCGTCCAGTCTTTGCCATTCGAAATCAGTAGCATTGGCTTTGGTGCTGCAAGGGCAGCAATCTCGACATTGCTTGTTTGGTGGTCGGCGCTCTTATGGATTGGCATTCCACTTTCACAGACACATCCACCGAAAAAATGCGCAGAAACCATGACGACGGGCACTGACACCGCTATCCGGTCGTCGAGCGCGGTGAGCAGGAATGTTTGGGTACCCCCACCCGATTCGCCTGAAACTCCTATGCGCATAGGGTCAACGTTATTCAGTGATAGGAGATAGTCCAGGGCCCGTTTGCTATTGATAGTCTGTAGTTTTGCTGCATACGGAAACTTGTGCGCGCATTGATCTGATTCTCCATAACCAACCATATCGTAAGAAAGAACGACCGCGCCCATCCGCGCCAGAGACGCGCAGCGCTTCTGAACGTACTCCTTAAAGCGTGGATCTTTGCCATGGCCATGAGGTGAGAGGATGCCGGCATAGGACGTCAGCGACTTCGTAGGCCGGTAAAGGTTTCCGGTAACAAAAAATCCAGGCAAACTTTCAAAAGCAACATTTTCTACCGTATAACCATCATGAACCCTCTTATTCCTGGTTATGGGTTTCAAAGGTGTATTCACATTTAAATTGGTAATTCCCAGGCCTTCAAGAATTCCTTTCCTGATCCGGGCGACACGTTTCTTCCACCCTTCCAGATCATTATAACTGGAAGCAAATTTTTCCAGCGATGCCTTGCCTTCGGCTTCTGTAAAATGATTGCCGCGGCAGAGCATGGTGGTGTCAATTGCCTGCGCAGAAAGTTCCAATTGAAAACTTATGAGTACAATTGGCAAGAAAGAAAAAGATGAAAATAATAGTTTCATGATCGGGGAAGTATAATGTCTATCTAGTTAAAGTAAATAAATAACGGTAAGGGCGCAATTTTGTATAGGAATTACAAACCAGAGCAACAAATATGCAACGCTTTTCCGGCGATGGGCATCACACTGCCAAAAGATCCCCTGAGCTTAAACCCGATAACTCGTGCTTTTCCTGTGTCGGGATAAATAGAAAATCTTTCCGCGCGACACGTTCAAAATAATGTCCGCTACGGTGTTATTTTTATCTTCACATGGTAGATTCCATTTGTGGTTCGGACAATGTCAAAACGAAACAGTACATTGTTTATGTAGTTACTATAAAAGGAACAGTACAACTACCATTGACGGCATCATGTTCAGGCATTTATTCTTTCTGGTTGTTCTTCTGACATTCACTACCTCATGCAACAATACAAGAGAAAAGGTGTCACCAGTTCTGCAAGAAATTACGGAATCGGTATACGCATCGGGTGTTGTAAAAAGTAGAAGTCAATATCAGGTCTTTTCCGCTGTAAACGGGATTATAAAGGAGATTATGGTGGATGAGGGGGATACCGTCAGTATAGGCCAACCTCTATTCAAAATCTTCAACAAGACCTCTGAATTAAACCGGCAAAACGCTGCACTCGCGGCCGAGTACGCACGTTTGGATAGGAACCGTCAAAGACTGGAAGAACTTTCCCTGGCCATCGACGTGGCCCGAAAAAAAATGACGAATGATTCGCTCTTGCTGCAGCGGCAACAAAATCTTTGGAATCAAAATATTGGATCGAAAATAGATCTTGAGCAGCGGCAGTTAAATTATCAGAACTCTATCAAGGACTACAAATCCGCGCAACTCAGGTACGGGGATCTAAGGCGTGACCTCGAGCTAAACGCAAAACAGTCGCAAACAAATCTTGAGATCAGCAGTGCAATTGCCGAAGACTATATCATTAAAAGTGAGATTAATGGTAAAGTTTATAGCGTATTGAAAGAACCGGGCGAATTGGTTACAAGTCAAAATGCGGTGGCGCTACTTGGCGCGGCCGATAGTTTTATGCTTGAGCTAGAAGTTGATGAATATGACGTATCCCGTGTAAAAATTGGTCAAATGGTTTTTATTCGCATGGACAGCTATGAAGGAAAAGTTTTCGAAGGGGAAGTCACCAAAATAAATCCAGTACTTAATGAGCGGGCGAATTCGTTTACGGTGGAAGCAGCATTCTCCACACAGCCACCCGTACTGTTTCCATTCCTTACTGTAGAGGCCAACATTGTAATACAACAGAAAAAGAACGCATTGACAATTCCACGCCAATACCTGATTGACAACGAATTTGTGATCACCGAGAATGACAAAAGGCGAAAGGTTGAAGTTGGCCTCATGGATTACGAACGCGTAGAAATTATTAGTGGCCTGTCACCCGATGAGATAATACTAAAACCTGAAGATTGAACACCAGGCTGATTTTTCGAATAGCACTCACTTTAATGATTGCGCGATGGAAGCAAACACTGGTTGCCGCCATTGGAGTCATGTTCAGTATTACCATGTTTATTTCATTGTTAGGATTCATGAATGGGCTCAACGATCTTCTTGACGGGCTCATACTGAACCGAACTCCGCATGTTCGTCTCTTCAATGAAATCAAGGTGACAGAACATCAGCCTATCAGGAGTTCGACCCGGTTTAAGAATGCGCATCACTTTATCAGATCTGTCAAGCCATTTACAAATAGAAAACAGATATACAACAGTCAGCCGATCATTAATGCGGTCCTAAATGACGATCGGGTACTCGGCGTAGCTCCTAAAATCAATGCGCAGGTTTTCTTTAATGCCGGTGCCGTGGACATTACAGGTGTCGTTAATGGTATCGATCCTGCCATGGAAAGTAAACTGTTTCGTTTCAACGATTACATTACCATGGGAGACCCACAACGACTTTCCGTCGTCGACAACAGTATAATCCTGGGAAAACCGCTAGCTGACCAGCTTATTGTCGAACGTGATGATATAGTACAGATCACAACACCTCAGGGCGAAAGATTTTCCCTCAAGGTTGTTGGTTTTTTTCAGACCGGGATACAGGAGTTTGACAAAGTTCAAAGTTTTACCTCCCTTGCTACTGCCCAGAAGATACTCGGTGAAAACAATGCTTACATTACTGACATTCAAATCAAGCTAAAAGATTTGTCCCTTGCGCCAGCTGTTGCCCGGGAATTCCGACACCGCTACGGCGCTGATGCCGAAGATATTCAGACTGTCAACGCTCAATTCGAAACCGGAAGTTTCGTGCGTTCGCTGATTTCGTACGCTGTCGGTATTACCTTACTCGTCGTTGCAGGATTTGGCATTTACAATATCCTGAACATGATGATATACGAAAAGATGGATTCGATCGCCATCCTGAAAGCAACAGGATTTTCGGGGAAAGATGTAAAAATGATATTTATCTACATTTCGTTAACGATAGGGCTATCCGGCGGAATGGCTGGCTTGCTTTTCGGTTTTTTATTTTCTGTCGGCATTGATCAGATACCATTCGAAACCGAGGCACTTCCTACCATCACAACATACCCGGTTAACTACGATCTTATCTTTTACATTATCGGTCTTGCCTTTTCAGCGGCAACAACCTATCTCGCCGGCTCGTTTCCCGCATCAAAGGCAAGCAAAGTTGACCCTGTAGCAATTATTCGCGGTAAATAAAATGGACCACATCATACTTGAAGGACGCAATATCAACAAAGAGTTTCACGACCCTGTAACCTTGCATGTTCTTAAGGATATTAACCTGTCCGTTCGCAAAGGTGAATTTGTTTCTATGGTCGGAAGATCCGGAAGTGGCAAATCGACATTGCTGTATGTTTTGTCAACGTTAGATACGGATTTTAAGGGAGAGTTGCTGATTGATCAGGAGCGCGCGACAAATAAGTCCGACAAAGAACTTGCCAGGATCCGAAATGAAAAAATAGGCTTTGTCTTTCAGTTTCATTATCTGTGGAATGAATTTACCGTGCTTGAAAACGTAATGTTGCCGGCGTTAAAACTCGGAAAGTATACCACCGAGGAAATCAAGCACCGGGCGTTTGAACGCTTACAAATGCTTGGCGTGGAAAAGCTGGCCAGTAAGAAAGCATCTCAAATTTCGGGGGGTGAAAAGCAGCGCGTTGCGCTTGCCCGCGCCTTGATTAATGATCCACTGATCGTCATGGGTGATGAACCAACAGGAAACCTTGATAAAAAAAACAGTCTGCTGGTGTTTGAATTATTTCAGCGCATGTCGCAAGAGCTGAAGCAAACGCTACTTATTGTAACACATGATGTGAGCTTTGCAGAAAAAACTCAAAGGATTATTGAGCTTGATGATGGCCGGATCATATCTGGCAGCCACCACTAAAGATGGTGAGTTTCTGTTGCTTGTTATAACGGCACCAAATTCCACCATCGGCGTCAGTAATATATCTGGCATCCAAAAGGATGATAAAGTATTTTCTGCCATAAAAAATTTTGAAGCGGGATCACTATTTGATAGCACCCACAAGGCGAAACGGAAACAAGAGTATACCGCTGATGATCTTAAACACCAGTTCGAGCGTGAACCCGACAATCCTGAAGGGCAGCAGGATGATCCAAACAAGTGGAAGAAGAAAAACCAACGCGAGGGCAATGGGCCAACACAACACAAACAACAAACACCAAAGTATTAAAACAAGCAATGTTTTCATTCCAAAGTTTTTCAGATGGAAAACAAAATACAAACCACACTGAAAAAAGCCTCTTTCGGACCAAAAGTTATGGTCACCATGATCGAAGGTATTCGTAAATGAACAGGGAGATGAACGGAAGTGTACAGAAGCTGTCAGCTATCAGCGGTCAGCCCACAGCCTTGGTTGCTTAGGGCGGAAAGCAAAACGCAGAAAGCAAAACGCTTGGGCGTGCTAGAGGAACGTTACCATCCACTACAGGGATCACCTGTTTAGGCAGTTGATACTTTGCTCGAGCGAACCGATCACCGCTTACCAACCACTTACCGACCACTTACCACTTACCACTACCCTCACACCACCTGCCCCGCAAGCTCCTCCCGACGCCGTTCAGTTCCTTTTACCGCGATGATTGTAAGAACAGCAGCGATCAATAACGATCCAGCCATGAAAATATAAGAAGCACCAAAGCCGCCAGTAGCATCGTTCAACCGACCAACGAGATAGGCACCGATAAATGATCCGAGTGCCCCACAGCTGTTTATTAATGCCATCGCGCCAGCCGTAACGTTTGATGGTAAAATTTCTGGAATGATCGCAAAGAAAGGACCATAAGGCGCATACATCGCGGCACCTGCTATTGTAAGCAGCACAAAGGAAAACCAGAAGTCAGTTGTTCCCAATAAATACGATCCATAAAACGCAACTGCGCCGACCAGCAATAAGGGCCATACAAATGCTTTCCTATTGAGTGTTTTATCGGAATAGTATGATGCCAGCAACATACCTATGATTGCAAACAAGTATGGTACGGATGATAGCCACCCTGTTGCAACGATATCCATATTGGGCGCAGATTTAATAATCGATGGCAGCCACATCACAAATCCGTAAACTCCAATGCTCCATAGCGCATATTGAAAACAAAGCAGAATAACAACGCGCGATTTGAAGGCCACTCCATAATTCTTGACAGGCTTGATACCTTCCTGTTCCTTTTGCAGTTGAGCTTCCAGCGCGGCCTTTTCATTTGCTGCCAGCCATTTTGCGTCTTTAGGTCTATCGTCGACCAGTCTCCACCAGAAGAACGCCCATACAATGGCGGGTATACCTTCCAGTATAAACATCCACCTCCAGCCTAAGGACTCTATGAGGTATCCTGAGAGAATAGACATCCAAAGTATCGTTGCAGGATTTCCCAGGATCAGGAAAGTATTTGCGCGCGACCGCTCTGACTTTGTAAACCAACGAGCCAACAGAATAAGCATAGCAGGCATCACCGCTGCTTCAACAACACCGAGCATAAAACGTATGACAATCAACCAGTTTACATCGCTGAGCATACCGGTTGCTGCTGCCAATCCACCCCAGAGAATCAGTGACCAGAAGATCAACTTCTTCGCACTCTTGTTTGCTGCGTATAACGCACCCGGGATTTGGAAAAAGAAATAGCCAAGAAAAAACAGCGAACTCAGCAGGGATGCCATCGCTGCAGTAATATTCAAATCATCCGCCATACCTCCAGCTGTACCAAAACCAAAATTGGCGCGATCAAGATATGCCAGGCTATAAGTAATAAAAACGACCGGTATCAGCCGATACCATCGGGATGGCGCTATATTCTTTACCATGTTAGTTTATTTCACTTAAGTTTTTGTGGAACCAAAGCGACAATGTTAATTGATAAAGACAACTTCTGCTAATCCTACTTTGTCATATTTTGAGGGTTGTGATGGAAGGAATAAAGGAATAGGGAATAGGTATGATGCTGCCCACTTTGCGTCCCATCCTTATTCCCTATTCCCTATTCCTTTTTTAGTTGTCGAAGCAGGACAAATAATTTCAATGCAATTGGTTTGTTCGAATGATCACAGGCTGCCAGCAAATAAAAAAATCCGGCTGTAACCAGCAGCCGGACCCTACCCAATCAATCGTACAACGATTATTACAACGAATTATAGTATCGCACAAGCTTTCGCAGTTCTTCTTGCTTTTTAGGACTAATCTTTTCTTTCTTGGCAAACTCTTTTATCTCGTCTTGTTTGTCAGGAAGACCCGCGATCAGTTCTTTAAGATTTCCAACCTCTTTCAATTCTCCTTCGCCAATGCGGTAATAAAATGCATCGGATGACCGCGAAAATTTGGCGGGCAAATCACCGCCGTCAAGTGCTCTTCCTTTTAAGGCCTCTTGATACTTAACAATCTTCTTCGACACCAATGTCATTTTTCCACTGTCGAGCAGGTTTAAAAAACCATACTTTGATTTTCCTTCCATGTTATATTTATCAACGATATATACTTCTTCTCCAATTTTTACTGTCTTTATTTTCTTCGATGGATCTAATGCCAGCGCTTTTCCATTTTGCTGGTATTCCATTAAGTCCTGGAAAATATTGTAACGCACCGGCACTTTCGTACGATTGGATTCTCCAAAAACGATCTCGCCTTCAACAAACTGTTCGTTCAGATAAGGCGTACCTTCAATCTTGGCTGCGGAGGCTTGCTGTGCCGATGAGGCATGGAAACTGAGCAGGGCTAACAAACCCATGAGTGACTTCAGGATAGTTTTCATAATTTTTACTTTGATAGATAGATTACTTGTGTTGTAATAAAGGGTTACACAAAAAATTTCAAGGCTAATGAAAGCCTCGGACAGAGTAATCAATTCAAAGGTTGAGGTGTAAAGGTCTTAGCTAAAATGCTACCAGATTTTTTTTAATCACTTACCTGCGAAATTCATTCGATATATCGCAAATGAATAGCGCTGTTTGTCCGGAATCACCGAACAGTATTTCAAAATCGCACAGTAGTATTTGCTGCTATAATGATGTATAGTATAGCGGGATAGTTGTATGCATTTTAAAAAATACCCAACTATGCGGTATACATTTAATCCTCGTTTGGATGCGCAGGTCCGGACAGTATCAATTGGTAGAAATCGAGATCGAGCCATCGGGAAAACTTATAACCGGCATGAAGAATCTTTCCGCAAAACCTGAAGCCGAAATCCTCATGAAGTCTTTTGCTGGATGCATTTTGTGAATCGATACCAGCAATCATATTATGATAGTCGTGCTTTGTTGCCTCAGCGATGAGTTCGGACAAAATAATTCTGCCATACCCTTTTCTCCTATGGTCTTTATGCACATATAGCGAATGTTCAACGGTGTATTTATATGCCGGCCAGGCGCGGAAGGGACCATAACTTCCAAAGGCAACAAGCTGGCCGCTGTCATCAGTCAATCCAACAACAGGAAATTTATTTTTTTCTTTTCCATCAAACCATGCGGTCATTGACTTCATATCTCTCGGACGATAATCGTACAACGCCGTCGAGTTAACTATTTCTTCATTGAGGATGTCGAGAATAAATTGGGAATGTTCTTTTGAACAGCTTATTATCTTCATGGAGAGACGTTAATCGTTATTAGTTAAAATCGTTATTAGTTAATCGTTATTAGTTAATCGTGAGTGTGCAGGATCACAAATCGGTAATCAGGTACTCAAGTAATGGGGTAAACGGTCGGCTCGATTTAAGATAGTACACCTTCTATTTTTGTACGAGTTCTTCAGTGAAATTTTAGCGATCAGCCTTTCTTAATTGTTAATGAATGAGGCGATCCAGGAAGGGTATTACAAACGAAGAATTTAGATCGGCCAGTTGGTCTCATTTACTTATTTCAGGCACCGACAATTTACCACTTACCACTTACTACTTACTACTTACCACTCACCACTTACTACTACTTACCCTTCAAATCCCCATAACTAATCAACTTAATTCCCTTTGCCTTAATAGCGTCCTTCACACGTTGGCTCGTCCACGTGTCTGTTACACCCTGACGATCGATGGCAACGTCTTCATATCCTTTATGATAAATTGCGCGAAGCTCAGGAGTATCAATTCCGGGGTGATCAA
>JAEZBX010000167.1 GCA_023412765.1 Bacteroidota bacterium | reverse complement strand
CTTCACCAACGGTCGGCCCATCCGCATATATCAGGTTAATGACTCCATCAGGCAAGCCGGCTTCCTTTAGCACCTGCATAATCACATCTGCCGCAAGGATCTGCGTATAAGCCGGCTTCCAAACGACGGTGTTACCCATCAACGCCATGCTCGTAGGCAGGTTTCCAGCGATCGCAGTAAAGTTGAATGGTGTCAATGCAAATGTGAATCCTTCAAGAGGTCGATATTCCATCCTGTTCCAAACCCCTGGCGAAGATGCGGGCTGATCCTGGTAGATCTCCGACATGTAATGCACGTTGAATCGCAGGAAGTCGATCAGCTCACACGCGCTATCAATTTCTGCCTGGTAGCAGTTCTTCGATTGTCCGAGCATCGTGGCAGCATTGATCTTATAGCGATATGGACCAGCAAGGAGATCGGCGGCCTTAAGAAAAATTCCAGCTCTGCTTTCCCATGAAAGGTTTGACCACAAAGGTTTCGCCGCTAACGCTGCGTTAATTGCTTGCGTAACGTGTTCTCGATCGCCTTCATGAAAATATCCCAGTACACGCTTATGGTTATGCGGTGATGACAACCTTTGCTTGTTGTCTGTTCGAACCTCGGCATTTCCAATGTACATCGGGATATCGACTTCATTGGACAACGCATCCTGCAGCGCTTTTTTTAACTCTTTTCGAGCCGCGCTTCCGGGCTCGTAATTCAGAACTGGTTCATTTTTCGGGACGGGGACAGCGAAAAATCCATTTGCCATACTATAATTTTTTATGATTAAAGAATTCTGCGCAGTTCGGATAAACAATTTATCTCATACGCGCTAAATCCATCGTGTTCAATTTTTTCAGGGTTATAGAAAACGGCGTCGATATACGCATTGCATGCACCACCGATATCAGTGATCAGGTTATCGCCAATCATTAATGCTTCGTGGTTCTTGATGCTGTAACAGTTCAACGCGAAATTAAAGATATCGCAAGAAGGCTTTCTGCTGCCTGCCTTTTGTGAAGTAATAATATGATCAAAATAATGCGTCAGGTTACTGGACTTCAGTTTCATGTGTTGAATTTCCTCAAACCCGTTCGTTATTACGCTCAGCTTATATTGGCTGGACAGATAATCGAGAGTTTCGATGGCATGTGGCATCACATGGCCTTTTTGCGGACATAATGTGAGATAATCGCGCGAAAGATCAGCGCATAATGTCTGATCCTTTACACCAAATGGTTCAAGGACTAATCTGAATCTGTCAGTCCGTATGACATCGCTGGTGATCGCGCCCGTGTCAAACTGAACCCAAAGTTTTGTATTGACATCCTTGAATTGCTCTGTAAATGCCTGGCTGGTAGTTACTCCCTTTGACTTTAAATCATATTGATCATAAAGTTCAACCAGCGTTTCTGCTGAATTGGTCTCATAATCCCAGAGTGTGTGATCGAGATCGAAGAAAATGCAGTTATATTTTTTTTTCGTGTCGGTGTTTTGCGTCATCTGACTTTTTGCCATTCCTGAATTTGAAGCTTATTTATTGCTAACTCCCTGTTGGTAAATAAAGTTTGATAGATTTTCTGATCCTCTAATAATTGTGCATCGCGCTTCAAAAACTGGAAAATTTGTTGAATTATTTCCGCCACACTGTCCTTTATCTGGTAGAATACCCAGTGATTGTACCGGCGCGAATTCAGGATCCCGGCATTTTTCAGGTATATCAAATGCCGCGAAGTTTTTGCTTGTGTGAAATCCAGGATCTTTTCGAGGTCCGAAATACACATTTCGCCATTTGTCACAATTAATCCCAGAATACGCAGGCGGGATTCATCAGCGCAAGCCTTGAAAATCTGTGATCCCAGCGTAAGATTAAAACTTTTGAGTCGCATTTGGCATCCAATGTGTTGCGGGCAAAGGTATAGAAATTAGGCGCTTTTGACGCTTCTGATTATATTTGAAATCCATGAAAACCCGGACTATGATTAACTGGAAGGTGAAGGGGATAATTCTTTCGATCAGTATTCTGATACTGGTGTTCGGGACAATTGTACCGGGAAATGCACAGCAAAAAAAGCGGGTTATTCAGCTCTCAGGGGTTGTTCTGGAAGAAGACTCTGTGTCTGGTGCGCCGGTTCCCGGAGTGCACATATATGTGCCTAAAGCCGGGAGAGGAACGACCACGAATGGGATGGGCTTCTTTTCGATGCCTGTTCTTGAAGGCGATGAAGTCGTTATCAGTGCCGTGGGATATGACCGCCAAAATGTGACCGTCGAGCCAGATTGGCCCGAATTTCAAACTATAATTGTCACGCTGACACAGGATACCACGTTCTTGCCTGAAGTCGTAATATTTCCATTTCCTACAGAAGAGGTTTTCAAGCAGGCTGTCCTGGCGATGAACATGCCATTGAACGACGGGATGGACAGACGCAATTTTAACGAAGAATTGCTGGCCTTGATGGTGAAAACAACGCCGATGGATGGGTATCAGAATCAACGATACTATCTGGATCAGTGGGCGAACTCAGCAGGTAGCCGCTTTCAGCCTGTTACCAATCCCTTTCTGAATGTTTTTAATTGGGCTAAGTTTTTCAGCTCGTTGAAACAAAATGATAAGAAGAAAAAGAAGTAACTGGGTTACAGGTGCTTCTAAAACGACCTACTGGATTTTTGCAAATTAGACATCTTCCAAAAGGAACTCTTTTTTTCTAGTGTGGGTAAACGGATGTTGGAATCCTTTTTCACAGTCGTTAAAAAAATATAGATTCGCACCAGTTTTTTTCGGGGCGTAGCGCAGCCCGGTTAGCGCACCACGTTAGGGACGTGGGGGTCGGATGTTCGAATCATCTCGCCCCGACATCGCCCGCCGAAGCTCGTAGAGCGAAGGCGGGCTTTTTGTTTTGCAGCCTATAAATTTTATTCGGAATAATCTTTAGTTAGGGAGTCTTAAAAAATAACTAATTGTATTTTCTTTTGGTGTAAGGGGTTATTCTAAGGCTTATTAGTTAGGTACTGTTAGCGCGCCACGTTAGGGACGTGGGGGTCGCCCCGATATATCGGGGGAATCATCTCGCCCCGACTTCGCTCGCCGAAGCCTTTGGCGCAGGCGAGCTTTGCTCGGAATAGTCTCCTGCTCGGCGAGCTTCGTCGGGCGAAGCCCGATAGGAGTTCAGGAATTAGTGCTTTTGCCCGCCGAAGCACGAAGGTGGGCCGTTTTTATTCACTGGCAATCTGACGGATAAGCAATACACTGTGACACCTAAATCGGTCGCGTACTCACTTCACTATGCTCATCTCTTAACACCATTTCTGGTCGCTGAGAATATTGTCCAATTATTACGTTTGGCGTAGTGTGCGCAAACTGTTTGAAGTCTTTTGCCAAGTGAGCATAGTCGCTATAACCATGCTGGATCGCTACCGTTAGCCAATCTATCTCGGGGTGTTGTTGTTTGAAAAAGAATGCCTGAGAGAATCTGCTGATGCGACTATACAATTTCGGTCCGATACCAATGCGCTCGACGAACTTGCGTTCAAATTGTCGCGCACTGAGGTTCGCCTGATTGGATAACCAGTCCAGAGAGAACTGTTGAGGTCGTTCAATCAATATTTGCGCAACGCGATCTAGCGGGTGGGCCTCCCTTTTCAAAAACTTGCATTTTTTGATCAAATATCTTTCGACGCATTCAATCATTTCCGCATGGCACAACGCATTTGCCACCTGGTCGTTGACAGTCCTCAACTCACCCGACAACAATGATTCTGCATCGTCAAAATGAGCTGTCAGTTCATGGCTCGGAATTCCGAGCAGCCGAAAAAGTCCCCCTGGCTTAAATACAACCATCACCATTAGAAAATCCTCGTCCCAGTGCGGATGAAAATCTAACCTTGATACCTGTTGCCCAAATAAAGCATTATGCGCAATTGCCTGATCCGTTCCAGATTCGACATGATGAGCCTTTATGTAGCCTCTTGCAAAAAAGACCAAAGCTTGCTCAATTCGAGTTGGATAGGGTTTGATGGGATAGTATCCTTCTTTAGGGATAAAATGCATCATCAAGTAATACTCAACAATAGGACGCAAGTCATGGCTTGGGGGAAATTCTTTAAAGGTCATCTTCCTTAAAATATGAATGTTTTTGCGCGGAAATGCATAAGATGGGGTATGAGTGAGACTATCATTTTAAAAGGATCTCAACCAATTTTTCTGGCATTGAGAAGAACGGAGAATGACTGCTTTCTAATTTAAACAACTTTTCGATAGGTACATTGATAGCAATACTTGTCTTATCAAGATCATTTGACTTAGTACACAAAATGTAGTTCTTAGAGATCGAGCCATATCGGGCATCCGTCAGTTTCACCGGCGTAGCTAGGCAAATCATGGGTTGTGGCCCCACATGTTCTTTTGCGAAAGCCACGTCTTGAGGAGAACAATCATGATAAAAAAGTGATTCAACCGCATCGGTGCTGACTGTGCTGGTCTTTTGATCTTCCGAAAGAATCAGGTTTGGAAGAAGTCCCGGACCCTGCTGTTCACCAATTTTTGCTGCTTTTTCTGCCAGGGATAATACAGATTCTCCGGATCGGGGCATGAATGCATCGAGAAAAATCAGCTTCGACACTTTTTCCGGTCCTAACTCTTCGGCGGCTTGGGCGATGACTACTCCGGCCATTGAATGGCCTACGAGAACTACCTTTTCTGATGTCGCATTGCAAGCCATAACAACTTTTCGGACATATTGATCCAGCGTGACGCGTCCGATGTTGCTTGTATCCCTACCGTGCCCCGGAAGGTCTAATGCTGTCACTGAGTGTCCTTTGCTTTCCAGCAAAGGGACCACTTTGTCCCAGCACCATGAAGCGTGCCAGGCCCCATGTACAAGAATATATGTTTTTCTTTGAGCAGGCAATGACAATACGATGGTCGTCAAGGCGAACGCGGCCAATAGTTTCATGTTCTTAAGATTAGTTAACCAAACTTACCTATCGTCATCATCACTCCACAAGTAAGAAAACGACATCCTGATGGTATCTGGAACTGCTCTGTATTGACCTCTATCGATTTTTAATTTTAGATCATGCAACTGACTCTTTTGTGCATCCGATCAGGCACAGTATTGAGTTGAATCCAGTCATACTGGCCTTTATGTCTAAAAAAACCAAGCCATTATTTCAGTACAATAAAATGGATAGAAAATTGTCTATGTATTCAAAAGGAGAATTTTTATGGATTCATTTTCTCAAATGATCATCGACGCTGTAGAAAAAACAAAGAATGCAGTCGTCAAAATAACAGTCTTTAAGACTGTAAAGGGAAGGTTGGTACCCGCTGGGTCGGGTTCAGGTTTTATTTTTTCTTCGGATGGAATGGTGTTTACCAACAGTCACGTGGTACATGGCGCCGAAAAGATTATGGTTAGTCTGTTGAATGAAAATGAGATTGAAGGAGTAATAATAGGCGAAGACCCTGACACAGACCTTGCAATCCTGAAGATATATTCAGAAGGCTATTCAGTGGCTAAGCTAGGTGACGCTTCCAAACTCCAAATCGGGCAGCTAGTAATTGCAATCGGTAATCCCTACGGATACCAACACACCGTTACAACGGGAGTGGTAAGCGCGCTCGGCCGAACACTTCAGACGCAATCTGGTAAGCTGGTCGATAATGTTATCCAGAGCGACGCAGCACTAAACCCTGGTAACTCGGGCGGGCCCATGATCACTACCGATGGCGAGGTGATCGGAGTCAACACAGCAATGATACAGGGTGCACAGGGACTAAGTTTTTCAGTAGATATCAACACCGCAAAAGAGATAGCCCAGCAGTTGATCCATCATGGGAAGGTATTCAAAGCCTACCTGGGTATAATGCTGCAAGAAGTTGCTATCAATTCCAAGGTAAAACAGCACTATAATCTATCAAACAAAAAAGGATTATTCGTGACCAGGATTGAGTCGGGTTCACCCGCATCCCGCTCTCAATTGCAGGAAGGTGATATCATTATAAACTTCAACGGTCATCCCGTTAATTCAACGCACGAGCTATTCAAAGAACTATCAAAAAAGGAAATCCTTGACATCATTGATATTTCGGTAATTCGTAGAGTAGAATTGCTTCACTTTACCGTAGCGCCGAGTGAAATAGTTAATAGTTAATTGTTAATAGTTAATAGCTGACTCTGCGACCTCTTTTATTGTACTTCGAGGGACGTAACGTTCAAGTTGCGTCCCTATACCTTATTCCTTATTCCCTATTCCTTTTTTATAGTTTGACAAAGAAAAATTAATATCGAATAATTCGGCTCGGAGTAGTTCCTTAGTGTGGATCGTTAATACCGCTTCCTCTTAAAATCCGAAGAACGCGAGCTCTTGTGCGAATTTCCTGAAGAGCGGCCCTTACGGAAATCACGTGATTTGGAATCTCCACGAGATGGCGTTTTTCGTTCTGTGACTTCGAGACGAACTTGCCTGCCGTTGTATTCGACACCTTTGAACTCATTGAGAACAGTGTCTGTATGTTCCTTTTCGACTTCGAAAAATGAATATGCACCCTTGAGCTCAATTTTACCTATTGCTTTCTTTTTGATCCCGGTCGAATCTTCGATCAGAGACAACATGCCTCCGTTATCCAAACCGTCCATCTTACCAAGGTTGATAAAGAAGCGTGTACCGGTAACGTAACGATCTTCACCGGTGCTGCCTGACCGTCGCTCATCCTGGTTCAGGTCGGGTGCGTTCCGATAGTAATCCAGGAAGCGATTAAACTCAATCGAGGCAAAACGTTTGATCAATTCCTGCTTCGAAATGTCTTTTAGTTCTTCGAAAACGGCTGGCAAAAATTCTTCGATTTCTTCCTCATTCACTTTTACTTCGCGCACTTTATGCATCAGCGCGAGAAGTTGTTTCTGACATACCTGTGAGCCGGTAGGCACCATCATCCGTTTGAACGGTGACTTCAAAGATTTCTCAAGCTGTTTTACTCTTCCGAGTTCGCGCTTTGTAATCATTGCGATGGATATCCCTTTTTTTCCAGCGCGCGCCGTACGTCCGCTGCGATGGGTGTAGAACTCCATTTCATCAGGAAGATTCATGTGGATCACATGCGTGATGTCTTCCACGTCGATGCCACGCGCAGCCACATCGGTTGCCACCAGTATCTGCAGAGAGCGATTCCTGAATTTCACCATCACCCTGTCGCGTTGTTGTTGTGTAAGATCACCATGTAATGCATCCGCGTTATAGCCATCTTTCATCAACATTTCTGCAATCCGCTGCGTGTCGATACGGGTACGACAAAAGATCAGTCCGAAGATGTCGGGGTTGTCATCAAGAATTCGTTTCAGGGCAAGGTACTTATCCTTTTCCTGGACCATTACATAATGATGTTCGATATTAATGTTGCCCGCATTTTGCTCGCCCACCGTAAGTTCGTGTGGGTTGGTCATGTAATTTTTCATGATGGCCTTAACTTCGCGCGGCATTGTCGCGGAGAAAAGCCAGGTGTTTTTCTCATCCGGGGTGAAGGAAAGTATCTTGTCAAGATCTTCCTTAAATCCCATGTTGAGCATTTCGTCAGCCTCATCCAGCACCACATATTGAATTGTGCTTAAGTTGATGGCTTTTCGATCGATAAGATCAATGAGTCTGCCTGGTGTGGCGACAATAATCTGCGCGCCGCGCTTAACCTTTCTGATTTGCTCGCTGATGCTGGATCCACCATAAACTGCGACGATATTGAAAGGCTTAAACTTTTCAGAGAAATTCTCGAGGTCGCTTGTTATTTGTAACCCGAGTTCGCGAGTTGGTGCCAAAACCAATGCCTGGGTATGCTTGCTGGCTGGATCTATCAATTCGAGCAACGGCAATCCGAAGGCTGCCGTTTTTCCTGTACCGGTTTGGGCCAAACCTACAAAATCACCGTTTCCCTTTAATAAGATGGGTATTGCTTTTTCTTGTATCGGTGTTGGTATTTCAAAACCAATCTGTAGCACCGACTCTACCAGTTCCTTGGAAAGACCCAAAGATTCAAAAGATTTCATTAAGATTTTTTAAGTGAGGTGCAAAGGTAAGCGAATTTGGAAAATTGAGATTTGAAATTTGAAAATGGGGTGCGGCACAACTAATTGTGGATGTTGGAAGGGGTGGGAGCACTAAGTGGAGGGGCTTGGCTTAATAGTGGCAGGTTGCCGGAATCGCGGTGGCCGACCAATTTTCTAATTTCCAATCTTCTAATTTTCGAATCTTCCAATTTCCTTTATCTTGCGCGCCTGATGGGGCATTAGCTCAGCTGGCTAGAGCGTCACGCTGGCAGTGTGAAGGTCATCGGTTCGACTCCGATATGCTCCACTGAAAGGCTGTCCGACTGGGCGGCCTTTTTTATTGGAGCAGTCACCTTATTCGTTATTCGTTATTCGTTATCCGTTAATTGTTAATAGTTAATAGTAAATAGTGCACTCGATTGAATATCACAGGAACTTCGAGAAAGCGCAGCCGAGTCAGTATGCGGGCACTGTCCTTATACCTTATACCTTATACCTTATACCTTTTGTATTCTAAGCCTTCAGCCTTAGAAGCGCACAATAAACGTAGTGCCACGGTCAACCTCACTCTCCGCCTTAATCGATCCCCCCAATGCCTCAACCTGCGTCTTTACAAGAAACAGTCCGACACCCTTCGCCTCCTTGTGAACGTGAAATGTCTTATGAAGACCAAAGAGTTTAGCGCCGTGTTTTTTCATATCAATACCCAAGCCGTTGTCCTGGACTCTCAACTCTACTCCGGTATCAACCTTTGATGTAATTACACGGATCTCTGGTTTCCGTTTTGGTGATGAATATTTGAGAGCATTGCTAAGAAGATTCTGAAAGATGCTCTCGAGGTAAGCTTTCGAATAATAAATCTTGGGTGCATCATTAAAATCAAAGGTAACGGATGCGCTACTTTGAATAAGTTCGCCTTCCAGCGATTGTATTACCTTATCAAAAATTTCCTTGAAACGGATCTCGACCCTGGGGATGTCTGTGTCGGTTTTCACCTTCAATGTCTCCATCAGTTCGTTCATGGTTTCACCAAGATTGCTCGACACGGTCTTAATTTTGTCGAATATCTGCTGGTAATCAAGAAGCGTACTATTGGCATCCAGCAAACTGATCAGCGCTTTTATGTTGCCAACGGGAGAGCGCAAGTTGTGAGAAATGATATGAGCAAATTCGTCGAGCTGGCGATTTTGTTCCTGCAGCTTTATTGCAATAGCCTCGAGGCTCTGCTTGGATTGCAACAGTTCGTGTTCTGATTTCTTTCTTTCCGTGATGTCGATGGCAGAAGTATACATCAACT
>JAEZBX010000067.1 GCA_023412765.1 Bacteroidota bacterium | reverse complement strand
GGCAAAGCTTGCGATATTTAACATACTTAACATGAAAAAAGACGCCCCTGGCCGTCGTGAAGAGGAAGTTGACACAGCGCTACGCTCGATAGACGAGGAGTCGGCCGCACTAAATGAGATAATCGCTTCAATCCCCAAAGACGCTGACAAACACACTAATCAATTAAAGAATAGCTTGAGTATTCATGAGCTTGCTGGTATGTCCGGAGACTTTTCGCAGGCATTGCGCTTGCAGAAAACCAGGCAGATCAAGAGCAAGGTAAGTCAATGGTTTTATAGTATTGCAGATGTTTTCAATAGAGCGTTTGTTTATGCGCTATATTCTAGAGCTAAGGGTGTTCTTCTTGCACAGCAGCTTTCGTCGGAAATCCAGTCGATATCCGTTAACGAGGGAATTGCCGAACAAGTAATTCGCATAACGCCGAAGCCGGAAATAATGATGAGACTCCCCCACTATTATGTTTCTTTATTTAACAGGCGATCAAGCATTGGAGATAATTTTTGGGTAAAAAGGCCAGTCGAAGAAAATGAACTGGAAGAAGTTTATTCACGGTATCGCAGAAACGGGAGAGGCATGATCATGGTGTTAAGTGAACCGAGCGCAGGAAAATCAGCTCTGTGCAAATATTTTGCTATGCAAAAACAAAATGTGCACACCCCTTATCATATTTTTCCTCCCGACGACGGTTCGACAGAAATTTCACTCTTGGAGGAGACGGTCCGAACAGCCACAGGCCTTCAGGGAAACTCGTCTGTATTGTTCAGCATGCTGCCGCAAAACAGCATGATTATTCTACACGATCTCGAATTGTGGTGGGAACGTTCTGAGCCCCATGGGCTGGACGTGATCCGTCATATTAAATGGATGGTGCAAGAATTTTCGGATAGATTTCTGTTCGTTGTAAATACGACACCATTTTCCTATTCGATCATTAATACAGCGGAACCGTTGGATGTCTATTGTGCAGGAATAGTGCGCTGTCAGCCCTTCAATTCTCTTGAACTAAATCAATTAATAATGAGCCGGCATAATTCCAGCGGTTTATCATTGGATTTTATTTCAAATAACAACAGTCTTTCAAATCAAATTCGAATTGCCCGGGTCTTCAACAGACTTTTTGCATATTCAAAGGGTAATCCCGGCGCGGCCATGAATGCATGGTTAACGGGTATACAGGATTATTCGGATAAGCTCATCACTTGGAAAAATCCGCCGATTCAGGACGGAAGTGTACTAAAAGAAATGCCGGAGGTTTGGGGACATCTTTGTTTTCAATTGCTGATACATAACCGGATGAGCTTACAGAAAATGGAACGTTGCCTACAGATCGACCAGGGGCAGATCGCAGAGATCGCCCGGATAATGGAACCATTACATTTGATAACAGAATATGCAACGTCAGCCTATTGTATTAATTCAAACATGGAGCTGTTATTAATTGAATATTTCAAAAAAAAAGAGTGGATATGATGAACACATTTTATCTTATCATTGCCGTGGGTTTAACGCTGACCTTTTTCAGGATAGTCAGACTTCTTGGCATGCGTAACAAAATTATCGAAAAAGTTACGCCGGTTCTAGTGGTACTTGAACTGATATTGTGGACGATCATTATTTTCTGGTCGGCAAACATATTTTTGTCCTCCCGTTCCTACTATCCTGTTCTCGTAATTACATTGGCAATTATTTTTACTTTGATGGTGACGTGGTTTTATCTGAAAGATATTGTTGCCGGTTATATATTTAGACTGCGTCATAATCCCGTTAAGGGCCAAACATTCACTTGCGATGCTGTTCATGGCAGTGTCAGGACGCTGGGGATTTCACAGCTTACGATAGAAACCGGCGAAGGTCAATGGCTGCGCGTCCCGTATTCGTCTGTTGTTACACGTAGTATTTCACTTCAATCACCCAGACAGGTTGTGGCGGGAGAAACAACGCTTGCGCTGAGCGTCAATAAATGGCGTAATCCCAGTGCTATGGAGCGTACCATTAAAAAAGTACTGGCCCAAGCCCCATGGTGCATTGCCTCAAAGCCAATTAGCATTCAATTTGTACCAGAGGAGAACACGGTGAAAATATCATTTTTTCTCCTTGATCAGGTCTATGCGCAATCGGTAAAGGATAGGTTAGAACATGGTTTAGCAAATTTGATAGAGAATTAAATATTGGGAAAATTCTATTTTGATCGGATATCGGCTAATCCCCTTAATTTAAATCGACTCGATCTTTTCTGTAACCTTTGCGCCGATAGCAACTCCGTGATCATAAAATTCCACTATGCCGGTTTCAACATTGTACATGCCACCTACCAGCGCAATCTCATCTGATCGTCTATCGGGGACCTTTTATATTTCGTTCGTGAGGATCACGGTCACCGTGTCATTCCATTGCGAACAATGATAAACAGCCCTGAGCCCTTTAAAATGTCCACTACTGGGCTTGCATTCATTAAGTAACTTTTATTGCCACTTTAACCCGCGTACCTGCTTCGTTCGATTCTATTTCCAATGTTCCACCTATATTTTTCAGAATAGACTGTGTCAACCTGAGGCCAAGACCGAGGCCCTTCTCACCCGACGTTCCGGGTTCTGATTTATAATTCTCATTCAGGAGTGCAAAAATTTCTTCCTCACGCAGATAGCTACCCGAATTCGAAACTACTATCACAACGTGATCTTTAATCGATTAAAAAAGTCAAACGAATTCCAGGTATTCATCTGCAGCAATCCAATAATAAATGGATTTGATCTTTGATGGGCATCTTGCGTTCGTAATAGAAACCTGTGCGCAAGCAGTTCAATATTTTGCACGCTTCGACTCGTTTACTTCGTAATGTTTCAATACGTATTGTAAGTACTGCTCCCTATGCGAAGGCGCTACCACTTTTTTTATATCACATCTTTAATGATATCAATACAGGCTTTGATTTGCAGGGATCTCTTAAGAGATTAGATTCGAAATAAGTAATTCTTGACTTAAATCATCTTTTTCTATGATACCAGTCATTGGGTAATTAAGGGCGCAAGATCACATTGCTGAACAGCTATGCTTTAACATTTAACAATGGAAACTACGACGCCCTTATTACCTACTGACGCTGCTTCCGCGCGAGTGCTTAAGATGTTGAGAAAACGACCGCAAACAAAAAAGAAAAGCCCAAACATGGCTAAAATGAAAACCATATTCGCCTCGACAGATTTTTCCTCCACCGGAAATAATGCCTTAAAGTTTGCAGTACAATATGCAGCATCTCTCAAATGTAACCTGGTGGTATTCCATGTTGTACGCATGCCACCAATATTCAGGTCACCAACAACTGAATCGGCATTTCTACAACTTCAGAAAAAAGAAGAGAGCACTCAAAAACGACGACTAGAAGATCAACTGAATAAAATTTATCGAGACGTTCATCTTAAAAAAAATCCACGACGCGTTAAAGTCGCTGTAAAAAATGGAATTTTTGTAACTGAAACTTTAGTAGCTGCTGCGAGCACCCACAAGGCTGATCTGATTATAATCGGCACCCACGGAGCTACCGGATTAAAACTTTTTGGAAGCACGAGCTCAGAGGTAATTTTTAAAGCCGAATGTCCAGTACTCGCAATCCCACCACGGTATCGTTATAGAAAGGTGGAGACGATGGTATATGCGTCTGATTTCAAAAACCTTGTGAACGAATTACGTCTTATCGTTCCGATAGCTAGTCCGGTGAGAACCCTAATTGAAATTGTTAATCTAAACGGCAAGGAAATTTCCAGTCCAATTGTGGATGAGAAGTATTTAATAAAACAAGTCAAATACAAACAAATTAAAGTTGTCATACAAAAAGAAAGACAAGGGCTAACCATAATTGAGCAGTTGCAATCGTATCTAAAAAAACGAAGACCAGAGGCATTTATCATGTTTCCCGAAGAACGAAGTCTATTGGACAAACTTTTTGTTCGAAGCAAAACAGAAGAACTAGTCTACCAGATTAAGTTTCCTTTACTCACCTTTCTTAAATCGCGAGTTAAAAAATAATAACAATTGTTTTATGAAAATTCTCATCCCAACTGATTTTTCTGCAAATGCCGATCATGCGATTAAATATGCTTCAATGCTAGGCAAAGCCATGAATGCAGATTTGATTTTCCTGCATGTATATACACCGCCAGTTACAAGAGGAAACATAGCTTATCCCTTGATAACCGAAGAGAAAGGCAGAATGACGCGTGAGGCGAACGAAAAGCTGCTCAGCATTTCAGCCGCGATTTCGGACAGTTACGGTATAAGGTGTGAACATCTTGTGAGGATAGGTAGTCCGGTTGATGAGATTGTAAAAGAAGCAGAAGATAGGGAAGTAGATTTGATAGTGATGGGCACTTTGGGAGCAAGTGGAATTTCGAGAATTGTTTTTGGAAGTAATACGGCTTTTGTTATGGAAAAGGCAACCTGTCCTGTGTTCGCGGTGCCAGTGAATTCCACATTGGTTTTACCCAAGAAAATTGTATTTGCCATTAACTATTCGGACAATGATATACAAACTGTGAAAGACCTTGTCAAAATAACTCAGCCGCTAAAAGCTGAGCTTACTCTTCTTCATGTTTCGAAAGAAAATTTAAGATCAGACGACCATCTTCTTGAGGACTTCTCAAAAGCCGTAGCGAAGGAGGCGAAAATAGAGCAACCTTTTTATTATACCATGCATCATGAAGACATTCAAAAAGGTATTGATCATTTTGTCGATTCAGTAAGTGCGGACGTTATCGTAATGTCTATGCGTAATCGTGGGATCTTTCAAAAAGTCTTTAACCCGAGTCTCTCAAAAGGAATGGCGTATCAGGCGCGGATACCACTCCTTGTCTTTCATGCTGTGCAGGTTACATCAGACGATAATAACGTTTGAAAAAGCAGTGGTAATAAATTAGGGCAACGTATCCAAAACAAAATACTATGACAATTCTCGTTCCAACTGATTTTTCAATACTGTCTAAAGTGGCGGCCTTGTATGCTGCGCGAATTGCAGAAAAGTTAAAGGCCAACATAATTTTGCTTGCAGTTATCAGTATGAACACGTCGGCCGCATCTTCTATTAGATGGAAAAAACTGGAAGATGAAATGATAAAAATGGGCGAGCAAGATGGTGACGAACTCTTAGAGGAAGTTCGCAGCCAGGTAAAAGGCAAATTAAAAATTCAGTATCGCTATATCTCAGGTCACCCTGTGGAAGAAATGATTGAAAAATTTGCTGTTGACAATAACGTAGACCTGATTGTAATGGGAAGCAAAGGTGCCACAGGATTAAAAAAGGTCGTGCTAGGCACCAACGCAACAGCTGTTATTGACAACAGCAGCCGACCCGTAATTGTTGTACCAGGTGAAACCGAGTTTAAGCAAATTAAAAAAATCGTATACGCCAGTGATCTGACTAACATCTCAGATGAAGTTAAAACGCTTGTCGAGTTTGCCAGTATTTTTGATGCGTCCATCCGGATTCTTCATGTCATCCCCTCCAATTCGGCAATCAAAGTCAGTATCAAAAACACGGTTGCTGACCTTGTCAAACAAACCAAATACTCAAAGATATCCTTAAAGGTTTCCAGGAATGACCGCATTGCGGACGCGGTCGATCTTTTTGTCGCGGATCAAAAGGCTGATATGCTGGCTATGTTCACGCATAAACTTGACTTTTATGAAAAACTCTTTGGTAAAAGTGTAACGCGTCAATTGGCTTTTCATGTTAGTGTTCCTTTGCTGACTTTTAATAAAACAACGCTGAAATAGCATCAAACATCATTGTGATCCGATGAACCAAAATAAATGAACTATGAAAAAAATACTGGCGACAACAGACTTCTCTCCAGCCTCCAAGGCAGGAATCAGGTTTGCCATGCAATTGGCAAAGCAAACCAAGGGAACAGTTATCGTTTTTCATGCTATGGGACTTCCAAAACCAACACGCTGGGACGATAATAAATACGATGCTTATGTGAAAGCAGAATTACAGAAAGCGCATGCCCGGCTGGTGCGATTTATTGATTCAATTGGCCGCCAATCTGGGTTTGCAACAAAAGCAGTGCAAGCTGTAGTGACAGAAGGTTGGCAGGTGGATCGCGCGGTAATAGACTATGCTACGCATATAAGGGCCAACTTTATTTGTATGAGCACCCGGGGTGCCGGTATATTAAAAAAAATGTTGGGAACCAATGCCTCAACCATGCTTACCACCTCACCAATACCGGTTATTGTGGTTCCAAAAACATATCGCGTCAGCCCCATTTCACACATTCTCTATTCCACAGACCTTAACAATCTCCAAGGAGAAATGAAAAAGGTATTGGCTTTTGCCAAGCCACTGAAAGCCAAGGTTTCTATTTATCACTATGATTACTTGCTTCCATTAAATGAAGCTAAAATGAAATTAGAGAAGATAGCATTTAAACACAGGGCACGAAATGTAAAATTCCATTTTAGAAAATTGAATATCGAGAATACATTAGCTCATCATTTGCAAAAGGATATAAGGAACTCCAGGCCGTCACTGGTAGCACTATTCACTAAGCAAAACAGAGGTTGGTACGACAGGCTATTTTTATCGAGTAAATCGGCTGAAATTTCTTTCAATACCAAAACCCCTTTGTTGGTTTTCAGGAAACAAGAACACTGATCTTGTTCAAAATCAATTGTACAAAACAATATGACTAGTATTTCATTTTTGTCGGCCACCATAAGGAAGTTAATGTAAAGTCAAAGTTTCCTTCGTCGTAAACAAATTGATGTTATCTATCTTCGTGGAAAAGAATTTAGTTTTTAATATGGTGAACTTTCCAAACCCAAAGTGTGACAGCACTTGCTCTCAATGCACCATGACTTTTTTTATATCCCTGACTGATAAACGTCATTGAAGCGGATGTTATAATTTAAGTAATTAGTAAAGTGCTTCATGGCTCTGGATATACAACCTGCGAACTCCGCAGTTAAATTCTTCGTCAAAAAGCATGGCAACTATCAATTTGAAATATGAAAAAAATACTTGTTCCCTGCGATTTTTCGGCTCCAGCAAAAGAAGCATATAAATTTGCTCTGGAAATAGCATCAATTAGCAAGGGCGAAATCTTTGTCGTTCATAATATTGAACTTCCGTTGGTATACGAGACGACTTTCGGCGTCCAGCCAAGTCCGATAGACTCTGAGACACGGAAAAACATTAAAGAAAAAGCCACTGAAGCATTTAAAAAGCTTGAGAAAGCATTTTATACTCCTTCGAAAACGACAGTTCATTTTGAGATGCTCAATGATTTTTTAGTTCCGGGTATTAGCGCTTTTATAAAGGAACACCTTATCGATTTGGTGATTATGGGGACTAGCGGATCAAGCGGATTAGAAGAATTTATAATTGGCTCCAACACCGAAAAAATCGTGCGGTCCTCATCTGTGCCGGTAATATCAGTAAGAAAAGCTGCTGCTTACGGTGCGATACAGCATATCGTTTTCCCCACCAGTTTGGAGCTAAACCAATCAGACCTGGTTACGCACGTTACAGATCTTCAGCAATTTTTCAAAGCTAAGCTCCATATTCTAACTGTATCGACACCTACTCACTTCAGGACAAACCAAGAAGCACATGAAGCTCTAACTGAGTTCGCCAAGCATTATAAACTAAAAAACTACACGTTGAATTTTAGAAACGACTTCAACGAACGGGATGGTATCCTAAACTTCGCAAGAGAGATTCAGGCGCAATTGATTGCACTTGGTACCCATAGCTACCAAGGAATAAAACACCTTGTAAATGGAAGCATTGCAGAGTCCGTAGTCAATCATTTGGAATGTCCGATTTGGACATACAGCATTAAACATGAAAAATAAATGACCTGCAGATATACTTGAATGCAGCTAACCATCTGTAAGATTCACAACTATGTCACGCTGGAAAAAAATTGGTGCTTGGATCCTCGCTGTGCTGCTTATTTTTCTCCTTTTTGCTATTTGGTATAAGCAAAACTATTCCATGAAGGTAGCGGAACCGTATGAAGTCAATAGTCCATCCCATAAAGATCATATACTAATAGCCACACAGGGAAGTGAGTTTAAAGACTCTCTTGTTCACGAATTGGTTAGAGAACTAAGGACACAATCTGTATTTATCAAAGTAATAGATATATCGGATCTGACTACAATTAAGGAAGATGAATGGACTGCCATCATTCTACTTCACACATGGGAAAACTGGGAACCACAAGAAGACGCAAAGTATTTTATTGAGCAGGTGAAAGATAAACGCAAGCTTATCGTGCTCTCCACTTCAGGACAAGGCAGCTACCGTATTGAAGACATCGATGGTATAACATCCGCCTCTAAATTGTCGGATGTATCAGACAAAGCAAAAGAAATAACAAGTCGTGTTACAAAGCTTCTCTGGGAGGAAAATAAATAGGCGATTATCAATTCGTCCGAACCTGTCGTGTATTTCTATTCCCATCAGCTTTCGGTCTGATACACTTCAACTATTCAACAGTAAAAAGTACCTGGCTTTACAAAGAGTTTGATCAGACGAATTATTATTATCTTAAAAAAACAGGACAAAAATTGTAGCACTTAAAATCATCACTATCATTGCGAACATAACTTTTCTTCTGACGTCCTTAGTGGCCTGAAGGATAGTGATCATGAGTTTGACGAAGGTGTTGCTGATAATAGCCAATACGACAATGGTTACCGACAGATGCTCCCCGATGGTCTCTTTGGACAGTTTCGCAACGTTTATTGTAATAGCATCTACATCGGCAAATCCCGAAATCAACCCGGAGATTAAAAGCCCCCTATTTCCGAAGAATGTTTGTCCATAGAATACCAGGTATGCAATGGCAACATACATCAGACCAAATCCAAGCGCGTTTAAAATATTCACCGGGTTGACCAGGTTGATGGCAGCTTCATTCATGGACGTCTTTGATTTCTTCAAGAAAGAGAGCACGAAAATAAATCCAGACATGAACATGATCGCACAGGGAATCATGAGGGCTAAACCAAGCGAGGTGCTGAAGACCATCGCGACTACCACGACTCTCAAAAACATAATGGATGAAGCAAGGACGATTCCTGTGGCATACAATGTCGCCTCGCCTGCATCAGCTTTCTTGCTGGCATTAGCAAATGTCCATGTCACGGCGGTGCTGGATACCATACCCCCAAGTAATGCGGTCAATAGAATTCCCCGGTTCGTTCCGGCAAATTTCACAAGCAAATAACCTATAAAGCTGATGGATGATACCACAACGACAACGAATCCGATCTCCTGAGGATTGAGGATCCCGTTCGGCCCATAAGGGGTGTCGGGAAGAAATGGGAACAACAGGAGGCAAAGTATTATGAACTTCACAAAGGCGAACAATTCATCTTCTGATATTTTAAGAACAAAAGAATGGAACTGACCTTTTAGAGTAAGCAACGTCGTCGTCAATACCATGGCAGCCAACGACTCTTTTATCATCTGCTGTGATGTCATCATACCCAAAATGAATGTGACGATAAGGGATATTTCTGTAGTTATCCCGGTATGCTCCTTCGTTGCCCTGACGAAATAAGTCGTACAGACAAAGCCGATGAAGGCGACCAGGCAGCCGACGATTATCCAAATAGAAAGTTCACTTCCAACAAATGTGATTAAACATCCAAGTAAACAAACCAGCGGGAAAGTCCTGATGCCGGCAAAATGATCCTTCTCGTTTGTCTTTCGAAATTCTCTTTCCAGTCCTATTATCAATCCGATACCACAAGAGACAACGATGGACAACAAATACGGCGTGAGAAAGCTACTTATACTCGGTGGCATGAAACGAAACGATCTACGTTTTAAGGTGGTACGTCCAAATGGGTATTTGAATGTGATTAACTACATTCTCTGTTGTGCTTCCATTAAAAACATGCGCTAATCCACTTCGCGCATGAGTTGCCATGGCAATCAGGTCCATCTTTTCTGAATACGCAAAATCAATAATACCATCGTCTTCGCGTCGGTAGCTTCTGAAATGAAGCTTGTAATTTTCAAGATTGTAGTGCTTTACAAATTCTTCCAAACCTTCTTTTCCTTCCAGATCACGCTTGAACTGTGCAGGCGTGTTCACCAGCAGGACGTGCAACGTCGCATCAAAAAACGATTGCAGCTCTTTAAGTTTCTTAATGAAATCCGATTGATTTAAATCCAGTGTCGAAGGCAACAGGATGTTCTTTATCAACTTTGGTTCTACTAAAGTTCTGACCGCGAGTACCGGAACAGGAGAAAACCTGACTATTTTTTCAGTATTGGAGCCAATGAAAATTTCTTCGATGCCCGAGGCTCCGGACGTGCCCATGACGACCAGATCGATTTTCTCACTTTCAATTACATTTTTTATGCATGACACCAAATCGCCATAAGCCACCTGCGTAGCCACACTGATGGATTTGGGATCAACCATTTCCTTCATCTTCTCCAACGCTTTCTTCACATCTTCTTCCGATTCTGTCGAGTAGCCAGGATCAAAGACTAATGGCTCTGCAAGATATCCCGTAACAGGCGGCAAGACATGGAGAAGGATTATTTTACCCTTCGATTGAGATGCCAGGTTGATGGCCATGGAATAAGCTTCATTGGATTGCCTGGAGAAATCGCACGGTATTAATATTCGCCTCATAGATTTGTTTTTGGAAAACTATCCGCCTTTCCATATCAAAAGAATGATTTCCGCTTGCAAAAAAAATGATTTGCGTCATCGTATGGTTGCTTTTTCTAATGATATCATGCATAGAATTATGGCGCGGACAACGTCGTCATGTTCGGATGCTTTTGACGCGGAAGTGACTCCATGAACATCCAACAAGCACCAAAAAATACTCATAACCAGAATCAATTTCAGGTATCAAGGTCTTATTAAGATTTCGGCCATTGACTTAACGTATTGAGGAAAATAGGTGATCCAATTAATGTTTGTTTTGCTCTTTAAATATTATATGCCAGACGCCACGCAAATCGCCTTCCTTGTAACTTACAGCTCGGTCATCCTGATAAAGTTCTCGGATTTTCCCAAGAGTTGATTTCTGGATTTGGACCCCTGGCGTTCCATGACAATTCAGGCACATTGCCTGGAGGATGATTGGCTTAAAAAAATGGATTTCTCCTGTTGACTTTTGCCTGACAACTTTAGTTGTGGGCATATTTGATGATCGCAGTAGTTCATTCATTTCTTCCAATATTAACAGCTCAAGACTATCAGGTTTGTTGTTTGAATTTCGAACACGCATGGAGGTTCGTCTGATCACCACACTGTCTGCATAAATACTTGTAATAGGATAGGCACTTTGATTGCAGAAGCCAATCGCTCCTTCTAGTCCTTGAGTTTTGATTGAGTTCAAAAGTGAATTACGGAGTGTGTCAAAAGTAAGCGATACAATTTTGTTTCCTTCCTGCACGTAGACAGAATCTGCAATGAACCCTTTTATGTCGGATCGTTCTACGTCCTCCTTTCGGGTACTGCAACCGAAAACCAGCGCGGTGAGAAATATTGCCAGAAATGTGGATTTCGAGCAGAGCATAAGTATTTCTCGGATAAATTGAAAACAGCTTTTCATTGGTATGGCATACAGAAATCATATAAGCCGCTTCAAACGTAATTCGATTTGTAGTGAAGTAATATGACATTGATCATTTTTCAATGTGAGTTATGTTAAGAAAAATTACTCAGGATAAAATCATAATCAGCAGCGTTCTTCTCTACCTGGATTTCTGTTTGTAATTGTAATCTATTGAAAAGATTTGGTCCAAAGCGGGATCAGTAGTTTCGCTGACAGGTCCTCAGCAATGCTACCCAAAAGAAAATGATCAATACCTTTCCATGCGTGCGTTTCCATAGCGACCATATCCGCATGAATTTCCTTGCAGAAATTTATGACTCCCTGCTCCACCGTGTAATCCGAACGAACGTTTACCGTATAGTTCTGGAAATGTTCTTTGCACAATTTTTCCAGATCAGATATTGATTCCCGGTCATCTTTGAAAAAAATCGGCGTATTAACATACAGTGCGTGAAGCCGCGCGCCAAAAAAATTTTGCAGATTCCTGACGTCTGAGATACATCTTTCGTCAACCGAATTCGGCATCAATGGAAAAACAATACTGCGAGTGGGTTCAGGTGTATTCTTTAGAGAGATTACAGGCACAGGCGAGTTTCGAATCGTTCTTTTTGTATTGGATCCGAATGTTGAATGGCCCTCCCCGTGCGTACCCATAACCACAAGGTCGATCTTCTTATCATTGATTTGTTTTTCTATCTCTGACGTTAGCGAGCTCAATACGTGCGTGAATGTTACGGACATAGTCAGCGGTGCATATTTGCCCCGCATAACCTGAAATTTTTCTGCAATTTCGTTATCAAGTTCTTTGAGGAAACTCAAATCATGAGCATAGCCCTGCGACAGTGTGGGACTACCCCGCAAGAATGTCATATCAATGACGTATAGCACATGGATAACGCCCTTACTTCTGGCAGCAATGTTGACGGCAAATTTGAATGCTTCCTGCGCTGCTT
>JAEZBX010000034.1 GCA_023412765.1 Bacteroidota bacterium | reverse complement strand
CAATCCCGGCAGCTGTGCATTTTCAATTACAGTGATGCCATTCAATACAACGGTCATCCTATCTGCTTTCATGGTGATTTTAAATGTATTCCATTCACCGATATTCTTGTCGGCATTTACCTTGGGTGTTACCCCGCGCCTTACTTCAGGGGGCATCTTTTCGTCCATCCGGTATCCATAAACCTCTCCCGAACCAATTGGCCAGTTCCAGATGTTTGCCTGGCATTTCCCCACACCGCGAAGGATGATGCCCGAGTCGGAATCCGGTACAACCATCGTTATCTCTTCACCTTTTTCGTTTTTCTTATGAAGTCCACTGGGAAGTATGAGTGGTACCCGTGGATTCTTCCATGGTGTTTCCTTGATACGCCAATCGACATAGAGTTCGAAATTCTTATAGGATTTTTCTGTCCACAGATTTTTGTCCTCCGCTTCGCTTTCGGCATCATAATCGATAACACCATCCAGAATCTTCCAATGTCCATTATCTCCGACAGGAACTTTCCAGTTGGCGAAATCTTTACCATTAAACAAAGAAGTAAATCCTTTAGGTGGGTTGCCGGGGTTCTGTGCGTACACATGTACCGTTAGAACGAGGATAATAAATGTGCAAAGCGATTTCATAAGATAAAATTATGGGACATGATGATCAACTATTCTAGATACGAAACATGCACGTAGTCGGTCCAGTCCTTGCTTTCCCAGTATGCGGCTGCTCCGCCGGATTCCGGTTCAAGAAAACTGCCTGGCTCAAAGTAGGTGCCCAATTCTTTTGCAAGGCCTTCCAGTGGTTTGAATCTTTTCTTTAATACTTCTGTCTCCGGACTACCTTCAGGCCAGTATTTGTGCCGAGCTGCAGGAGAATCAATCGTAAATAATGTGAGATAGGATCCGGCATTTTCTCCAGCCACGCATTTGTAGTAAAGCATTTGCATATCAGGAAAAAGCTCACTTACAGCCGGATGCAATTTTTTCTGCACCAGGGTTTCGAAATCTTTGCTGCGTTCCTTCTTTACTTTGATAAGATGTAGTCCTAGAATACCCGACGTCGGCAGTGTTCGAATGCTTTCTGCTCCTAAGAGATGGTACTCAGAAAATGCAGATGGATTTTTTATGTATCCCTGTAACCCTTCTATGCCAGAGCTAATTTGTTTCCGATCGTCCGCATAACGTGGCGAATTTGCGTCTTTAATTTTGCTGATGCTCCTTGCGATGAGGAAGCTTCCTTTTTTATTGCCACGGTCAGCCTTAAGTAAATGGAAGGAAGGCTGATCATCTGCATTAAGCCTTGGGATAAAATCTTTTGTAACAAAATTCTGAAACGAAATATTGTCTACTCCTTCCTTTAGTTCTGGATGAGATAGAATTAGAACTTCACCAACCCTGACCTGTGCTGTTGCTAGCCCGGCGGCAAGCAATATCGAAAATGCCAATGAGAGTTTAACCATTACAGAATTGATGATGGTGGTTGTGTAATTAAAGTTAACCCCAATGTTGGCAAATGCAAGGAGTATTATTAATGGTTATTAACCACCCCCTCCAAAAGGCGTTTAGCAGTGGTTAAAATTGGCTCTTGTTTTTTTCGCAACCAGGATCGAGTTGCGCTTAAGTTTTTAAAATAAGGGAATGGGATATCATGCCCTATGTTATCAAGTACACAATCCTTTTCCACGTATTTAGCGGAGCAGCCTTAACCGTGACAAAGTAAACCCGTCCCTACAGAGCATTTCAATTTTGCGGCTAACATGAGTATTCGAGTATTCATATCCCATCCCTTACGAAACATTTGACACGTTAACCGGGATTTTGGTTGGAAATGTAAGTGCAAGGTTTAAGGTTTAAAGTTTAAGGTTTAAGGTTTAAGGTTTAAGGTTTAAAGTTGTGCCAGCCATTGAGACAAGGAGAAACCATCCAATTGCGCACAATCGGTGGTCTAACAAATTCTAACCTAAACTAATACACCACTATCTAAAATCGAGCGAACTTTAAACTTTAAACCTTAAACCTTAAACTAATTTATCACGTCCAATTTTGAAGTTCAATAATATTCCCATCAATATCCCGCGCATATACAAAGCTTAATTTTCCCAGCTCCGAGACTTCTGTTTCAACCAGCTCGCCCATTCTGCTCCCACCATTTTCGAGTACGCGGTTCAGAATGGTTGGAACATCATCAACTCTAAACGCAATGTGCCCATAGCCCTTACGGTTGGCCATTGGTTTCAAACCATCTTCGTTATGATTGTATTGAAAGATCTCGAGGGTAGGTAGCGATTCATCATATCCTGGTAACTTAAGGTGGATGCCCTGAAGATTTGCATCCTTGATTGCTGTTGCACGGTCCAGCCATTCCCCGCGCAAATCGCGTTGGGGATAAAGAGGTTTGCAATCAAATACAGTTATGTAAAATTCAGCCAGGCGTTTCCAATCATCTGTAATGATGTTGGTGTGAGCATACTTAATCATGACTTCTCTGTGTTTAGGTTAATGAGTTTTTAAGATAAACTTTTTTCTCTTAACGATCCGAGGATGTGCTTTGACAAATTTGAACTCGTCGAAGGCAACTAAACATTTTATAACCCGTCTTGCGTGAAAGATTTTTCGAAGCAAAGTGTGATCGAACCATGATGCTTGTAAAACTGACATGGTGTAATCTTTTTTAGGGTGAGGAAAGGTGTAACCATATTGGTCACATAAAACACCGGTACTAGAGATGTGTGCGCAATTTCTGATCGCTGAAATGCTGCCGTCAAATCATTTTTCCCCTTATTTTGTTAGCTAAAAACACGTGGACCAAATATGAAATTTCTTACGTATTTATCACTGTTAGTTGCGTTTGCATGGGGATGTAGCGACGATCCAGAGCCTGAGGAAAATCCGAAGATTGCGGAGGTTGAGCAGATTGTAACGAGCGGTAAATGGAGAATCAGTTATTTTTTTGATACCGATAAGGAGGAAACTGACAAATACGAAGAATATACGTTTCAGTTCCTACCTAGCGGATCGCTTGTAGCGAATAGCGGACCGGACGCGGTATCTGGTGCCTGGTCTGTCAAGGATGAGGGCCGCAACGATGATAATTCAGATGACATTGACTTCAATATCTCGTTTACAACGTCGCCCTTGTTAGATGAGCTTTCCGATGATTGGGAAATTATTTCTACTACCGGTACAAAAATTGAATTAAGGCATGTGAGTGGAGGAAATGGGGGCACCGATCTCCTTACTTTCGAAAGGATTTAATGATCCAGGCTAACTGTTGAACTGTCCCATCGTTCTCTCAGCTCCGATTGTACAAAATGAGAGAATCATCTCATTTGCTTTCTCAATAATGGGAGGTATGGCTTTGAACTCGTCTTGTGTGAAGTTGCTCAACACATAATCCACTTGCTGGCCTTTGTGAAATGTGTCTCCGACACCTAATCTTAGGCGCGCATAATCCTGACCATTGAGGGCGGTTTCAATATCTTTCAAGCCGTTATGGCCCGCTGAACTTCCTTTTGTTCTCAGTCGCAGGGTTCCAAATGAGAGAGCGATATCATCGACAACGACAAGCAGATTTTGCTTTTCTATTTTTAATTGCTGCAGCCAGTAAGCAACGGCTTTTCCGCTGAGATTCATGAATGTGGTCGGCTTGATCAAGTGGATGGATTTCCCTTTGTACTTGAATTCTGCTTTCTCAGCGTGGCGATCAAGCTCAAATGTACAGTTCGCCTTATCGGCCAATTGATCCAATACCAGAAACCCAAAATTATGGCGCGTCAGCTCATACTTCGGCCCCGGATTTCCCAAGCCAGCGATGAGAAATTTCATGGTAATTGGGTTTGAGGTTTGAAGTTTGAGGTTTGAAGTTGGGTTTCGCACAGATTTGATTTCGCGCGAACCTCAAACCTCAAACTTCAAACCTGAAATGTCAGACTATTTTTTCCCTTCTTCCTTCTTAGGAGCTTCAGCCTTCTTGGCATCTGCAGGAGCAGCGCCTTCAGCAGGAGCGGCTGCTGCAGCGGCAGCATCCTCAGCAGCCATTTTCGCGGCGCGAGGCACCTCAACCACGGCAACTGATGCGTGTTTTGGATCGACGAATTCGAGATTGGTTACTTTGATGTCGCCTACTTTTATTGCGTGGTGAAAATCAAGATTGGACACATCGACATCGATATGATCAGGCATGTCCTTTGGAAACGCATATACCTTAAGTGAAGATTTCTTTTGAACTAAAGCTCCACCTTTGGAAACACCTGGAGCTATACCGACCAGACGGGCCGGAATGTTCATTTTAATTTTTCTGGTTTCGGAGATACGGAGAAAATCTGCGTGCAAAATTACTTCGCTCACGGGGTGAAACTGTACTTCTTGCAGGATCGCCTGGCATTCTTCGCCCTCAATGTTCAAATGAACAAAGTGTGCTTCATTGGTGTAAACCAACTCCCTGAAGAGGATCATCGGAGCATAAAAATGCACCTGGCCTTCACCTCCGTACAGTACGCAAGGGACAAGTCCATCGTCGCGAAGTTTTTGTGATCCTGTTTTACCGAGATTTGCTCTTTGATACCCTATAATCTCAATGGTTTTCATAAATAGTTTATTGTTAGTTAAAGTAATACGAATTAAAGTTTGATAAAGAGTGAACTGATGGACTCATTGTCGTGAATCTTTCGGATTGCCTTGGCATAAAGATTTGAGACCGTCAACACTTTTATCTTGTTGCTGGGCTGTTTTAATGGAATAGTGTCTGATACTGCTAATTCCTCCAGAACTGAATTTTCGATATTCTCATACGCGTTTCCGGAGAGAACGGGATGCGTGCATACTGCGCGTACCGATTTAGCGCCCTTTTCTTTTAGAAGAGCAGCAGCCTTACAGATGGTGCCGGCAGTATCGACAAGATCATCAACCAAAACGACGTCCTTTCCTTCAACCTCACCAATGAGGCGCATCGAACTCACCTTGTTGGCCTCTCTTCTGTATTTGTCGCAAACAGCCAGCTCTGCATTAAAAAACTTTGCGAAACTCCGCGCGCGCTTTATACCGCCGACATCGGGCGACGCAAACATGATATCGCTGAGTTTTAAAGACTTGAGATAGGGTACGAAAATATAAGAACCGTCAAGATGGTCTACAGGGATATCAAAGAATCCTTGGATTTGATCGGCGTGAAGATCGCAGGCCATGATACGCGTAGCGCCAGCTGCTGAAATCAGGTTAGCGATAAGTTTAGCTGCTATTGCTACCCTTGGGCGGTCTTTACGGTCCTGACGAGCATATCCGAAGTAAGGAATCACGACATTGATGCTCGATGCACTAGCTCGTTTTGCCGCATCAATCATCAGCAGCAGTTCCATCAGGTTGTCGGAAGGAGCAAAGGTGGACTGAATCAGGAAAACTTCGTGACCTCTAACGGATTCTGCAAGGAAAGGAGACATTTCCCCATCGCTGAATTGTTGGTAGTCAACTTCTCCCAAAGTTTCGCCGTACGCATTTGCAATCTTTTCAGAAAGATAGATCGTTGCTCTACCGCTGAACATTTTAACAGCCATGGTTGCTTCGTTCTTGTTCTAGTCCCCAATTACGGAATCGCTAGCTCGGCATGCGACGTGGGATAATGCAGAATCCCGGTCCCGACAGCTATCGGGATCGGGATTCTGATCTTGGTTGTCCGACCAGGGCTCGAACCTGGACTTTCCTGAATCAAAATCAGGCGTGTTGCCAGTTACACCATCGGACAAAAAGTCCCGTATTTATCCCAGGACCCGTAATTTGGGATGCAAATGTAGAACTATTTTTTAGAAACTGTAACCCCTGATTGAACTTTTAGAGGTCTTTTTCGTCCGCTGCAGCTGTAGCTCCATCCATGAATCCTTCAGCCCAGAAGCGATATTTGTCGAGAATTGAAATTACTGCATTCCGCAGGTGACGGCTGTTCTGGAAATCGATTGAGCCATATTGTGTAGTTGCGTACCCTTGCCAAATCGACCGATTCTGGCGACGGTCATAAAACTGGATGAGCAGCGTACCCTGGTTCAGATTGAATTTCTGAGGATCGTATTCGAGATCTTCGGCCTGGTTTTTTACCCAGTCTTCAATGTTTGGCTGAATGTATCCGTTGAACTTCAGACTGTCGTTAAACATTTTGAATCCAACAATAAGATGTGGTTTGCTGGAATTTTGTCTGTACCCAAGAAACTTCATCCGCGCAATGATAGATTTTTCGATGACTTCATTTGTCATTGTTGAATCCGCGGGACCCGCCGGCTTCATAATATCAAATGTTCGATATTTTTTGAAGTTGCCTTTGTAGCTATAATCATACTCCACGGGCAACTCCTTATAGCCAAGGCACGATGTGAATAAGATGAGGGTAATAATGGCAGGGTAAATTCTCTTCATAGCCGGTAGGTTAAGTAACTGAGGATGAATATAGGGTTATTCATCATTCGGTACAACACTATGGATTAACCTTTTGTTGGACAATTTCAAAATGTTTTTTAATCCACTCTCTGGCGTTGACGAACGGCTTTATCCATGGCGATATTTGATCATCCCTTCTTTCAGCGGGATAGTATGCCCAGTTCCAGGGAAAGAGCGATCTTTCCAGGTGCGGCATGATTGCCAAATGTCTTCCATCTTTTGAGCAGAGTGCTGCCGCGGCAAAGTCAGAATCATTCGGATTGCCTGGATATTCGTCATAAGAAAATTCGGCGGCTACCTGAAATTGGGACTTATCCTTGGGAAGAATGAATCGTCCTTCTCCATGTGCAACCCATATACCCAGTCGCGCTCCTGCCATGTTGCCTAACAAGACTGAGTTGCTTTGTGGAATTGTCACATTGACGAAAGTTGATTCAAATTTTTCTGAGCCGTTGTGATTCATCCTCGGATGATCCTTCCATTCAGGATATACCACGCCAAGTTCCATCATCAGCTGGCATCCATTGCAGACTCCGAGACTTAGTGTATCCTCCCGCTTGTAAAAGTTTGCAAGTGATTGCTTTGCTTTTTCGTTGTATAAAAATGCGCCCGCCCAACCTTTAGCTGCGCCAAGCACATCGGAATTTGAAAAACCACCCACGAATACAATCAGGTTCACATCCGAAAGATCTTCTCTGCCGGAAATAAGATCTGTCACATGTATGTCTTTGACGTCGAAGCCGGCCAGGTAAAGTGAGTAGGCCATCTCACGATCGCCGTTCACTCCCTTTTCGCGAATAATCGCAGCCTTTATTCCCGTTGCTTCCCGGCGATTGGGATCAATACCCATTGATTCAAATGATCCGGCAAACCCTTTGGGGAATTCGTACTGGAGTACCTGATTTTTGTAATTGTGAAATCTTTTTTCTGCGTGTATCGCTGGCCGTTGTTTTGAGTCAAGGAGATAGGAGGTTCTGAACCAGGTATCGCGAAGTTCATCGATGTCGAATGATATCAATGCGTCGTTGTGGTGTATAGATATTTTTCTTGTTGATGATACATGGCCAAGAATTTGCGCCGTGACCATCCGTTGTGAAAGTAAATTCAGTACTTCATCTTCACGAGAAGTCTGCAATATTATTCCTGGATTCTCGCAGAAAAGGATTTTAACAAGGTCATCGTTATTAGTGCCAAGCTCCATCGTTATCCCGGTGTCGGGGCGCGCAAAACACATTTCAAGCAACGCCGTTATCAATCCGCCTTCGGATATGTCGTGGCCCGCCAGAACGAGATCCTCCCTGATAAGTTCTTGAACGCTTTCGAAAGCTTTTGCGAAATAATTCTCGTCGGTAACTGTGGGCACTTCGTCGCCGAGCAGATTAAGTATTTGAGCAAAGCTGCTTCCTCCCAGCTTCCTGCTGTCCATTGAGAAATCTATATAAATGATTTTGGAGCCTGGGACTGGCTGAATTACGGGCGATACCGTTTTCCTTATATCCTCAACTTCTCCAACAGCAGATATGATCACCGTGCCGGGCGCATAAACAACATCGCCGTCCGGATACTTTTGCGTCATGGAAAGAGAATCCTTGCCCGTAGGAATATTGATACCGAGTTTGACAGTGAAATCGCTGACCGCTTCCACAGCTTTGTACAGTCGTGCATCCTCACCCACATTTTTGGATGGCCACATCCAGTTTGCGCTTAGCGAAACTCCTTTCAGTCCATGAGTCAGTGGTGACCAGATGATATTGGTGAGGGCCTCTGCAATTGCAAGTTTACTTCCTCCAACAGGATCTACCAATGATGCGGCTGGTGCATGGCCAATGGCAGTCGCCACCCCTTTGTTACTAAGGAAGTCAAGTGCCATTACGCCAACGTTATTTAGCGGAAGTTGGATCGGTCCGCATGTTTGTTGCGTCGCCACTTTTCCTGTAACGGATCTATCTACCTTATTTGTCAGCCAGTCTTTGCATGCTACAGCCTCGAGCTGAAGTACCTGCTTAACATATTTTTGAATATCGTCATTGCTATACCGAACCGCGCTGTACACTACCCCTTTCGTTGTGTCGATCAGTATGGTTTTAGGTGACGATCCAAACAAGTGATTTACCTCCAGATCGAAAGGTTTCTTTTCTTGTCCTTCTCTTTCAAAAACGAGCTTATGATCTCCCGTTGCTGTACCGACAACATAGATGGGCGCCCGTTCTCTTTGCGCAATTTTCTCGAGCGTAATGGCAGCTTCTTCCGACATCGCCAGCCCCATACGCTCCTGCGATTCATTGCTGATTATTTCTTTGTCAGAGAGTGTAGGGTCACCAATCGGTAATTGGTCAATTTTAATTATGCCGCCCGTTTCCTCGAGAAGTTCGGAGAGGCAGTTGAGATGCCCGCCGGCACCATGATCGTGAATAGAAACGATAGGATTATCGTCGGACTCAACCATCGCGCGGATCGCATTCATCGCCCTTTTTTGCATTTCGGGATTCGAACGTTGAATGGCGTTCAGCTCTATCGCATTTCCATATTCGGCCGTTGCGGCCGATGACG
>JAEZBX010000321.1 GCA_023412765.1 Bacteroidota bacterium | reverse complement strand
ACCTGTAGGTGCAGCACTCTTCGGACACTTTGGTGATAGAAAAGGACGTAAGGCGACGCTGGTGGCCGCCTTAATGACTATGGGTCCATCAACTGTGGCGATCGGACTTTTACCGACTTACAATACCATCGGCATTTTAGCTCCCATATTATTGGCATTGTTTCGATTTGGTCAAGGCCTGGGACTCGGAGGTGAATGGGGTGGTGCTGTATTGCTGGCCACGGAAAATGCACCAAAAAATAAAAAAGCGTGGTACGGCATGTTTCCCCAACTTGGAGCCCCTATTGGATTTCTGTTGTCAAGCGCTACGTTCTATATCCTGAGCGAAGCACTGAATGATGATCAATTCCTGTCATTTGGCTGGCGCATTCCCTTTATAGCAAGCGCATTGCTTGTCTGGGTTGGACTTTATATCCGCCTTAAAATCGAAGAGACGCCTGATTTTCTCAGAGTCATTAATCGGCAACAGCGGGTGAAAGTACCGGTTGTGACAGTCTTTGCGAAGTACACAAAAACGATCTTCCTCGGCACGGCTGCCACGATTACAACGTTCCTCCTATTCTACATTATGACTGTTTTTACATTGAGTTGGGGAACCTCGGCTTTAAATTATCCAAGAGAAAGTTTTTTGATCGCGCAAATGATATCGATGTTGTTCTTTGCTTTGGGCATACCGGTGTCAGCAGTGCTTGCTGATAAGAAAGGAAGGAACAACGTGCTTGTCGGCTCAAGTGTTGGTATCTTCATACTGGGTTTGGTCTTCGCACCTTTTTTCAGTACCGGTAGCCTTGCCGTTACTGTCGCTTTTCAGTCGATCGGTATGCTATTAATGGGTTTCAACTATGGACCGATAGGTACAGCTTTGGCGCAGATCTTTCCTGCAGAGGTCAGGTACACGGGCTCATCATTGGCGTTTACCCTGGCGGGGATCCTGGGGGCATCGCTCACTCCATATTTTGCTACTTCGCTTGCCACAAATTATGGTCTTTCTTTCGTAGGATACTACCTGTCCTTCGGAGCAGCGCTAAGTGCAGTCGCATTGCTAGCAGCACGTCCGCTGATGAAAGACGATATAACATAATCCCTATTCCGTAGTCATTTTTCGGTTTTTAATAAGCTGATTAAAATCATTTTTTGCGCTGACCTCTTCAATTGCTTAGTCATTTCTCTTTCAAGAAATTGGATAATTAAGGAATACTATCATATGACCTGGAAATAAGTTCTCACGTGAATAACTGACAGTATCATGAGTTATCTAATCATCTACATGAGTCGACACGGCACCACGGCGAAAGTTGCTGCTGAGCTGAAAGACAAACTTGGTTCTGAAAATACTGTGCTCGTCGATTTTGAAAGAGATCAAGTTCCACCCCTTGATGAATTTCACACCGTCATTGTCGGCGGCTCGGTTCATGCCGGAACAATCCAGCAAGAGCTAACAACTTTTTGTGTCAGGAAAAAGAAAGAATTATTAGAGAAACGCCTGGGACTGTTCATGTGCTACATGAACAACGACTTGAGAGATCTGGAATTTGAAGATTCGTTTCCTATCGATCTCAGGAAACATGCAATTGCAAAGGGACTGGTTGGCGGAGAATTTCTTTTCGAAAAGATGACGGAAGCTGAGAGGAATGCAGTTAGGAACGTTAAGGGGATAGAGTATTCGGTTTACAGAATTGATGAAAATGCCATTCAAAAATTTATTGACGAAATCAGGTATCACACATAGCCTTCATAATAGTGTGAAACTCAGGAGCGTTCTATTAAGGTGATTATTGAGCACATCGAAAGTACATTTTTTTTTGCGCTGATTTTTTTTCGATAACTTTCTCAAACATCCGGGAAAAATCATGTCAACTTACAAGCGTCGAACCTTTCTTAAAAACTCTATTCTCACTGGCGTCGGTGTTTCTGTTTTGAACATCGATCCACTGGTTGCTAATGCATCTCAGAAATTTATTTCCTCGAAAAATAAAGCATCAAAAAAGATTATCGTGGGCGGGGCTGGACTTGGAGGCATGTGTTGCGCCTATGAGCTGATGAAGAAGGGTCATGAGGTAGTCGTGCTCGAAGCATCGGGGCGACATGGAGGTCATGTGTTCACGGTTCATGATGGATTGTCGGACGGACTCTACGGTGACTTTGGAATGGAACATATTACCAAGCCTGGTTATGATCGGTATTGGGAATATATCAGGGAATTTAATCTTTCAGCACTTCCTTACCCAAGACGCAAAAATGTGTTGAGGAGAATCGACGGAAAATTTTACTCGGAAGAGATGCTTCGCGATCCTTCTGTCTTAAAAGTGTTTGGTTTCAATGACAAAGAGGTAAAATATTTGTCCGCGAATCCATGGTGGGATCTGGAATCGCTATATGTAAATCCATATCTCGACAAATTTAAAGATGAGTATCAGCCCTTCGGTGTTGGATACGATGAATGGGACAAATTTCCTATGGCTGATATTTTCAAAAGGGATGGTGCTTCTAAAACAGCATTGAGATTTCTCGGTGGAAATAATGTCTCGGCTCTATTCATTCTGTGGCATGACGCGATATTGAAATTACGCGGCGTTCCCTTATCACCTCCGGAAGTTTTCAGATTGAAGGGGGGAAATCAAATGTTGCCCAACGCGTTCGCAAAACGCCTGGGGTCAAGGGTATGGTTAAACACACCTATCGTTTCAATCAAGCATGGTGACAGTGGTGTATCGGTCACCTATAAGCAACATAACGAACAAAAGGTAATGGACGCCAACTTCTTCGTCAATTGTATTCCGTTGCCGGCGTTCAAAAACATACCCGTAGAGCCAGCGTTTCCTGCAGATCGACAATACATTATTGAGAATGTGGTGTACGATTCTTACCAGCGTTTTGTTTTTCAGGCGAGCTCTAAGTTTTGGCTTGAAGACAACCTCAGCATAAATATGGATTTGGATCATCCAGATCTTTGGTCGGTATGGCAGTGCGCAGATGAGGTAGATACTCACCGGGTAATTGTCTTGGGAACAGGGCCAGGCGGAATCTCACCTCAACGAGCGCTGGCTGCTTTTCGCGATGTATACCCTGGCAGGAAAAAGGATACAATCGAGCTTGCTATTAGCAGGGACTGGACGAAAGAAACATTTTCTCCTACGTGCGAAAGACTTCCATTCCCTATTGGTGAACTTCATAAATTCTGGCCGATGCTTATGAAACCGCATGGCCGCATCCATTTTGCCGGGGCTTATGCTGATAATCTGAATTGGGGAACGGAAGCCTGTACACGATCTGCGAACCGTGTAGCCAGTGAAATTGATAAATTATGATACGATAGATTGTGACGATGTGCATATATACATCCGTTGTGACTGCTCTATTTTTGAGTTTAGTATTCACATCACAAAACCAAAATAACAAACCAGAAGTAGTGATCTCTGTTCAGGGTAACGCGTTTAGCTGGAATTCAATCGTTCCATACAGCATCTCCGTTTCAGATGTTGAAGATGGAAATACCGACTTTGATGAAATTCCAACGAATGAAGTCGTGCTGGTGGCGAAGTATTTACCAGATTCAGCAATCATTAAGAAGAAGACTTTTAAAGAGGAAATGACGCGTCATCACGACACAGTTTTATCATTGAGCAAGTCTCTTTGTTTTAGTTGTCATGCTGCTAAAGCAAAGGTGATAGGTCCATCTTTTGAACAGGTGGCGACGCGTTACAAGAATGTTTCTGGTGCCGTTGAGTTATTGACAGAAAAAATCATTGGCGGTTCTACGGGTAATTGGAGTGATTTGAAGATGCCACCACATCCGGATCTGAAAGTGGAGGATGTTAAACAAATAGTGACGTGGATACTGAAGAACAATTCAGATCCGGTCTTCATTTATTTTGTTGGTACACAGGGTGCGTTGAGGACAAAAGAAAAACCGGCAAATGTGTTGCCGACAGGAGTGTATTTTCTGAGTGCAAGCTATTTGGATCGCGGAGTGAAGAATACAAACAATGAAATAGGTACTCAACGTAAAAGGGGCAAGCATGCGCTCGTATTGAAGGTGCGCGAATGATGAGTACGCTAGTTCTGAAGAGGTCTAAGAAGGGTCACAAAGAAATTACAAAGTGGCAAAAATCACGACGAAAGTAATACGTGTCCCGTGGCCTTTAGTTTTCGTGGTGGCCTTCGTGACCCCTCCAAATTATAACTGGAAAGAAATTAGGTCAACATTGATAAGCTTCACTTATTTTCTCCACATTTCGTTTTTCGGTACCAGGTTTCAGCTATAGAAATCAATTTTCCATTGCCCGTCTTTCATTGCAGCATAACCAATCATACGAGCAGGTATCTTGTCGAGGAAGGGGACGATAGTTTGTTCGACCACTATTGCCATTCGTCCATCGGGAGATAGCCTTATCTCACGTTTATCTAAATTATAATTGGCATTAACCGAGGTGTCTTGAGCCATGTTACTAACCCCTTGCATAACTCTGTCTTTGTTGAAAAATTCTTCCGGATCTAAGGCTACCCTTGAAATTTTAGAATGGCTTTAACCACGCTCTTGTGGGCGTGGATGCCACACAATCTATTAGGCAATAAGACAGCAGTACGATCCTAACCCGAAAAGTTTAGTAATTTGGATTTCACTTAGATAGCTATCATTCAGATGTACAACAAAAGCCATCCATTGCATAAAATTTTTATTGCTTCATTAATTCTCTTGTCAGGCTGCTCGCAATCGAATCGACAAGAGAACTCTCATCCGAGATTGTCATTCGAATCGAAAGGCTATATTTCAATTCCAATTGATTCTGTTTCATTAAACTATAGTACATATCCCTACTATTTCCACAACGACACTGTTGACTATTACATAACGGGTAACGAGATCATAAATAGTATCGACTTTTATGACCTCAAATTGAAGAGACTGGTTCGAAGGAACATATATCCAAAACAAGGTGATGACGGAATTCTGTTTACCCATGAGATTTATGCGAAATCACTGGATTCGATCTATCTGTATTGCTTTGATGACAAGAACGTATTGTTAACTAATTTTCGGGGCGAGGTACTGCAGCGGTATAGCGTCCCTGACGTTAGGATGCTGATGTGCCATCTGCTTTCTCCATTAACAGTGATCGGTAATAATGCGTTTGTTTCTTTTATGACACCGGGTGACAATCGCCTGCAGGTTGGACATAAGACAATGGTGAAATTTAATTTATTAACAGGTGCATTTGAAGAGTTTGGTACGAATTACCCAAAGGTGTTTGAAAAATATTTGTATGAAAACTTCATTCCTATGTATGCATTCGGTCCCGACAATAATATCCTTGTTCGTCATGGATCCTTGCCCGACATTTTTAATTACTCTACTCTTAATGACTCAACGACAGTTTTTCCCATGCGAAGTAGGTTGCAGATAAAAGAAATCGTTCCAAATACAGAAGTTGCAGAAACGAGATATATGGATGACGACTTTGAATTATTAGTTCAGCCGAATTACGCAGGTGTTTACTATGATAAATTCAAAGAGCTTTACTATTCAATATATTTCGATGGGATTCCGATTTATGACACGGATAGTTTGAAGAATCAGTTTGACGATAAACCAATGAGCGTTATCGTCTTTAACAGGAAGTTCGAATATCTCGGTGAAGTTCAGCTGGCAAAGAATAAATATACCTGGAACTTTATTCCCACGAGTTTAGGTCTTTTAGTTTCTACCAGCCATCGAAAGAATCCCGATTCAAAAGACGATGTACTTCAGTTCGAAATCTTCGAGATTCATGAAAAGGTGCAGCAATAATACTGTCGCTTTCATTTTAGTGGTAAGTTTTCTTTTCAGTTGTGGGAAAGCTTATGAAGGCCAACGATCTTCCGCGAGTGAAAAGTATGCCCGGTATTTTTCTGTGATTGGGATGGGAGAGCCTCAGTCAAAACTAATTATTGTTCCTACCCGGGGATGCGGTCCGTGTATCAAATCTGCCATGGACTTTTTGCGTGACAGTGCAAAAAGTTCAAATTTTACAGTGGTCGTGAGCGGTCCGAGTAGAAAGTCGTGTTTATTATTGATGAAGAAATTCAATCTTAAACGGAACGATGTTGTTATTGACGCAAAATTCCAAGCAAAAGATTATGGAATATTGACGATCTATCCAACGATAGTTTCTTACGAGAATGGAAAGTGGAGCTCCATTGATATCACTCCTGAAAATTATCATAATGCGTTCAACGGTGTTTAATATTCTTTGGAGTAAGGATCTAAATAAAGGTATATGTCAGAAAATGAAGTAAACCAGCTCAAGGGAATTCATCACGTCACAGCCATCACCAGCAGCGCGGAAAAGAATTATGATTTTTTTACGAACGTTCTCGGAATGCGGCTGGTCAAGAAGACCGTCAACCAGGACGATATTCAAACCTATCACCTGTTTTTCGCGGATGATAAGGGCAGTCCTGGAACAGATATGACATTTTTTGATTTCCGTGGAATTCCTAAAGGAGTGCACGGTAGCAACGAAATTTCGAAGACATCTTTCCGTGTACCAACAGATGCCTCGTTATCCTATTGGATAAAACGCTTCGACCGCCTGGACATCAAGCACACCGGACTTAAGGAACAGTTTGGCAAGAAGACAGTATCATTCGTTGATTTTGATGATCAACAGTATCAATTGATTTCAGATGAATTTAATCATGGAGTAAAACCTGGTGTACCCTGGCAAAAAGGTCCGGTTCCATTGGAGCATGCCATTGTTGGATTGGGTCCACTCTTTATTCGAACCTCACACATTGAGCATTTTAAAGAAGTCCTGGACAAAGTTTTAATGCTTCGAGAGACTGATAAAGATGGAAGCTTTCATTTGTTTGAAATGGGAGAAGGGGGGAATGGTGCCTCTATAATCGTAGAGTTCAACGAAAAACTTCCCGATAGTCGCCAGGGTTTTGGCACAGTTCACCATGCAGCATTCCGCGTTGAAAATCGTGCGGAGCTTGACCAATGGGACGAGCGCATGAGAAACTTTGGGTTTGGTACTTCCGGTTATGTTAACCGACATTTTTTCGAGTCATTATATACGCGAGTTGCGCCCCAAATTCTTTTCGAGTTTGCTACCGATGGCCCTGGCTTTATGGGAGATGAGCCCTACGAAACGCTTGGTGAAAAATTGTCGCTGCCTCCCTTCCTCGAACCTCAACGCGAACAGATCGAAAGATTGGTACGTCCCATAGATACCGTGAGAAGCAACAAGACACTCACTAGAGAGTAAGCTACTCGTCTCACCCTATACCCTATACCTTATACCTAAATACTTGAGACTCTCCCTGCAGGTATAGGGTATAAAGGTATAGGGAATCCGGCGCACTCGAAAAAGTACTACGCAATAGGCTCTTGGGCGCACACCCACTCCCACACCCCGATTAACGATTAACGGAGAGCGATTAATCCTACTTTGTCCAATTACTAAAAACTTGTGAAGGAGGAATAGGGAACTAGGAGGACTAAACTTAATGTGAGAATTGTTTTGCACATTTAGGATAATTTCGAGTCGTCAACCCCATCCGGGGTTGGCCGCGTTTGTGCGTTTACCCCGGGTTCCGCTTTGGGGTTTCACCCCAGCGTCACCCGGGGCTATTCACATTGAATGCCCTTCGGGATTCTAGCGCGGAGTGCCGAGAGTTTGTGACTATAAAAGTCAATTATGTCATATCTGGCCATAATGGAACCTGCAACTTTAGAGTATGTTTATTCATCCGACCCGATCGAGTTCCTGCAGTGCCTTATCATTCTTAATGAAGCGAGCAGAAGAATGCACTCCATTCAACGGAGTGCCTATGCAATTCATGAAGTTTCAGAGAACCAATTTGCTTCTGCGCCAAGTCCGAAGGTACTTGAATGTGAATAGCCCCGGGTGCGGCAGGGTGAAACCCTGGCCGTACCCGGGGTATGACGCGCTGAATGGACCGCAACCCTCAAGGGGTTGAGCAATTTCGCCCAATCCTACTTTTCACATTATGACAATTTGTGATAAACCTAGGAATAGGGTAATGGTGCGCACTTTCGGCACGCCCTATTCCTTACTCCCTATTCCTTATCACCTTTGTAAGGTAAATCGTTGAAATACTTTAACGTTCCCTCATCCCATTCTCACTACCTTACTCCATGAACCGTTGGATTCCTTTCGCCTTCGTTAGAATTGCTCTATTCTTCATGTTAGGAATTTCAGTCGCTATTTTTTATCCTGATCTTCTTGATCGTTATACTTCAACATTAATATGCGGTTCGGCTTTTATCATTTACATATTCGTAGCAATCAGAATTCGCAGCAGAATTTCCCGGAAGAGGGGAGGGAACTTGAAAGTGTATGCTGGCCTCATCGCATTATGTGCGATTTTTTTTGCTGGAATCTCAAGAGTCGGATGGAACACAAAGCCGAATGATCCCGATCATATCATCCACGTCGACTCAATTGAGTTTTTTAAGGTTGTCGTTTCAACGGCACCGGTAGAAAAGGAAAACTCATGGAAAGCAGAAGCAGAGGTGAATGCAATAAAGTCGAAAGGTCAGTGGAAGCTTGCGACGGGTAGAACCATGCTCTATTTTGCGAAAAAGGATTTTGGTTCTCCACCGGAGTATGGCGATGTATTATTGATTAGAGGTAAACCACAAAGGGTGCCGCCTCCAGGCAATCCTGAAGAATTCGATTACCAACGTTTTCTTTCCTTCAAAAACATCTATCACCAAGTGTTTATCAGAAAAGATAACGTTAAAAATATTGGGTTTTCTCCGCGGAGTTGGATCGATCATTATGCATTACGTACCCGTAAATGGGCAGACAATACCTTAAAACAATTTGTAGCCGGGGAACGGGAAAAAGCCCTAGCCTCCGGCCTTGTACTCGGTATTACCGATGCAATCGACAACGAGCTGATGAGCGCCTATAGCGCAACGGGAACGCTGCATGTGCTTGCCGTAAGTGGTCTGCACGTAGGAATACTGTATAGCATCGTGCTGCTACTGCTAAAGCCATTCAATAAACTTAAGGCTGGACCCTGGATAGTTGCGGCAATCAGTCTTGTTATTTTATGGGCTTATGCCTTCGTAACGGGACTGTCACCCTCGGTACTGCGGGCAGTTACGATGTTCTCGTTTCTGGCTATTGCAAAACCTGGAGGACATCGAACCAACATTTACAATACACTGGCCTTATCTGCCTTCATCATTTTATGGTATGATCCATTTTTTATTATGTCGGTAGGTTTCCAGCTGTCATATCTGGCAGTCTTGGGTATCGTGTATCTTCAACCGGGCTTGTATAATCTTTGGAATCCCACAAACCGAATCCTGGATGAGATATGGAAGGTTTCCGCTGTATCAATCGCGGCCCAGATAGCAACCTTTTCGCTAAGCCTGTTGTATTTTCATCAGTTCCCCAACTACTTTCTATTTTCAAATCTCGTAGCTATTCCGGCCTCATTCGTAGTACTGGTCCTTGGACTTGCTATACTGGTAATCCCGTTCCTAACACCCATAGCCACAGCGTTAGGATTTGTGTTGGAGTGGATTATCAAAGCTATGAATGCAATAATGTTTGCAATTGAAGATCTGCCTTTCAGTCTGATTGACCATATATACATTTCTCCACTGCAGTGCTGGTTAATTTTTGCCCTTTTGGTTTCTATAACACTCCTCGTAAGAACAAGAAGGTTTGTTTGGATAAAAGTTGGCTTTTTTTTGGGTATTTCTATTTCTGGATTGCAATGGTATCACTATTATAGTGAAATTAATGTGAGAAAAATGACGGTCTATAACATCAACGGTCACACTGCCATCGACTTTTTTGATCGTGGTCAGTATTATTTTATGGCCGATTCCGTCTTGAAGAATAATATTCAAAAGATAAATTTTCACATCGCATCGAATCGGATAAAAAGTGGAGCCCGTAGCTTTGGCTACTTACCAGTAATTCACGACAATGGTCACGGATGCGCCCTGATAGTCTGGAATAACCTCTCACTTCTTCAGATCTATGACTCTCAGTTCCGAATTCCTCCAGGGCTAAACGTGGATTTTATAGTCATTAGTAATAACGCCGTTACAAGAGTTGACGAATTGCGTAAACAAATTGATGCGAAGAGCATTATTTTAGATAGCAGCAATTCGAGGTACAGCGCTTCAAGATTATTCGGGGACAACGCACCTTCAATCGTTATTCATTCTGTGCCACATCAGGGTGCTTTCGAACTTAAGATATGATTGGATTCAAGTATATCACATTAGAAAACAGCGACCGGGTAGGAGTCATTACACTCAACCGACCGGAGAAACGAAATGCACTGAGCTCCGACCTTATTTCTGAATTAAAGGTGGCGTTTGAAAGGTATGAGAATGACAATCGCGTCAACGTAATTGTGCTTAAAGCAAACGGTCCCTCATTTTGCGCAGGTGCAGACATAGCCGACCTTCAGAAGCTCCAGAAAAATTCCTTTGAAGAGAACCTGGCAGACTCCAATCATTTGAAAGAACTGTTCCTGACCATCTATACATTAAAGAAGGTCGTGATTGCCCAGGTACAAGGTCATGCATTAGCAGGTGGCTGTGGCCTTGTGACAGTCTGTGATTTCGCATTTTCAGTGCCCGGTGCAACATTCGGCTTTCCGGAAGTTAAGATCGGGTTCATTCCTGCTATCGTGATGATTTTTCTCCTCCGCAAAGTAGGCGAGGCGAAGGCAAAACATTTGCTGATCAGCGGCAACACGTTTTCTGCGGAAAGGGCAAGGGAGACCGGGCTAGTTTATGAAATTGTTGATAGCAACTCGCTGGAATCCCGTGTGATGGATTTTGCAAAGAAACTAATCGAAAGCAACTCCTCCCAGGCGATGATGCTAACGAAGCAAATGCTGACCAAGCTTCAAGCTATGTCACTTCTTGAATCGTTGTCCGTTGCTGCCGATATGAACGCGCGAGCACGCGAGACTAATGACTTTAAACGCGGCATCGAGGCGTTTTTGAATAAGGAGAAACCCTTGTGGTAGTTATTAGTTAATCCCGATAGTTATCGGGATTAGTTAATAGTGGCCGAGGGAGTGCGCCCTTATTCCCTATTCCTTATTCCTTCTTTCAAAACTTATTAAAACATGTAGGTAGGATTAACCTAATAGTTATCCGTTAATCGTTCGTTCGAACTCTATGCGAGGCTCTTGGCTCGAGCGTCCGATAGTTATCGGGATCGGTGTTCCTTGGTCGTACCGATAGCTGTCGGTATTCGATTTTCGGTGTTCTGGTAGATAGTTATCCGTTAAATTAGGTGAATTTTTCAACCCCTTCAGGGTTGCGGTCCATTCAGTCCGTCATACCCCGGGTACGGCCAGGGTTTCACCCCGCCGCACCCGGGGCTATTCACATTCAAGTACCTTCGGACTTGGCGCAGAAGCAAATTGGTTCTCTGAAACTTCATAAACTGTATAGACAC